>JABIYQ010000139.1 GCA_018702715.1 Desulfobacula sp.
ATTTCGCCAGCAAGTTCTGCGTTTTCCTCTTTCATTTTTTTCTTGATTAAAGAATGGCCAGTTCTCCACATGATGGCATTGCCGCCATGGTTTCGAATATCATCATACATTACCATGGAGCATTTGACTTCAGAGATAAAGGTTGACCCGGGTTTTCTTCCAAGGATTTCCCTGGCATAGATAACCATGAGTTGATCCCCATAGATCACCTCACCGTTTTTGTCCACAACACCTATCCTGTCAGCGTCACCATCATAACCCACGCCCAGGTCAAGTTGTTTTTCTTTTACAAGTTTTATAAGATCGATAAGGTTTTTTTTCTGAGTCGGATCAGCTTCATGGTTGGGAAATGTCCCATCCATATCGCAATATATATCGTGTACCCGGCAACCCAATTGCTTCAAAACAGGAATAGCCGTGATTCCCCCGGTCCCATTCCCTGCATCAATACCAACCTTTATGGGCCTTTTAATATTAATATTATTTAAAATATATTCTTTATAAGGGGTTATGACATCTTTTTTGGTCACCTTACCTTGGCCTTGAACAAATTCTTTATTTTCAACAATAATACGAATATCCTGTAATCCCTGGCTGTGAATGGAATCTGTGCCGCTTAATAGTTTAAATCCATTATATTCCGGTGGGTTATGGCTTGCGGTCACCATTGCGCCGCCCTCAAGGTTCAGATGCTGTATTGAAAAATAAAGCACGGGTGTGGGACAGGTCCCGATATCAATGACATCGCAACCAGTGGATATAATTCCCTGGATAAACAATTGAGAAAATTTATCAGAAGTCTGTCTGCAATCTCGTCCAACAGATACGATTCTTTTATTCTGTTTGTTTAAAAGACTGCCATAAGCCTTACCAATGCTTACCACATCTTCTTGTTTAATATCCTTGCCTGCAACACCTCTTATGTCATATTCTCTGAAAATTCCAGGATTCATAATATCTCCTTTAAATGAATTTTGATAAAAGGACCAAAGATCCTACCAGCCAGCAATAAGGGGCAAATAGATGGAATCTGCCCGAGTGAACCAAAGATAATAATAATTTTAATGCGATTAAGCCTGTGATAAATGAAGCTATTGTTGCATAAATGGTTACCTGATCAATAACAAGACCTTTGTTTATCATATCTTTTATGCTTAATACCTGTGCCCCCAATATTGCGGGAATTGAGAGGAGGAAAGAAAATTTAGCGGCATTATGCCTGTCAAGACCCAAAAACATCCCCACAGCAATGGTGGTTCCAGATCTTGAAATACCGGGGATAACGGCAAGTCCCTGGCTGATTCCAATGATAGAAGCTTGTTTAATTCCAAATCCGCCTTTTTTGCTTTTGTTGAAATAAAAATTTTTTGAGGCCCATAGGATTGTCCCGGTTAGAATCAACATAATTCCCACTAAAACGGTTGAAGAAAATATAATATCCTCAAACTGTTTTAAGAAAAGACCTATAAAGGCGGTTGGAACGGAACCGATTAAAATTAATCCTGCCAAATAAAGGTTTTTATCTTCTTTCACAAGGTGTGTGGCGGGTCTTAGTAAAACTGCCTTTGAGATAAAACGGGAAACAGAAACCAGAATGTCCCTGATGTCTGAAGCATAGACTACCAGAACTGCCAGAAGTGTTCCTATATGAACACTGATATCAAATATCAGCTGGGATTGGGTGATTCCAAAAAAAATCTGTCCCAGAACAAGATGTCCTGAACTGCTTACGGGCAAAAATTCCGTGAGTCCCTGTATAATGCCGAGGATGATTCCTTGATATAGCTCCATAATCCATTATTTTTCTTATTTAGTGCCCGACTGAGACTGCCAATTTACCCGAATCCTGCGTTGGCTCAACCAAACGTATAAAACCGGGTTAAGTATGAGCTAGTATTAGGAGCGCATGGCTACAATATTCAATATGATATTCCTATTAACAAACAGCATTCGTATATAATTCTTAGGCCTAAATTGCAAGATATTAAAAGACATAAAAAGAAAGGTTGATTTAATACTGGTTTTTTTGTATGAAAAAGAATATTCTTATATTTAGATATCTTTAGTTTGACACCATTTTATACTAACAGAGCAAAAGGAGAAAAAAGACATGAGACTTTTAACAAGAAGCTTATTAACATTGTTTGCCGTCCTTTTTTTATTTGGATGTGCAGCAAAACAAATGAGTCCACCAGTGGCATTTGAACCCATCAAGTTTGATAAAGCAGCTTACTCTTCAAAGGTAGATAATTTTCTGATAATATTTGATGCATCAAGCTCCATGCGTTACCCTCTTGAGGGACAAACAAAATTTGATAAAGCCAAAGCCGTTGTGAATCAGATAAATTTAACCCTTCCCGAGTTGGGTCAGACTGCCGGGATAAGGTCTTTTGGTCATTCTCCCAAAGTAACAAAAAATATATCACAACTGGTATATGGAATGGAAAAATATTCTACTGCCAACTTAGATAAAGATTTTCAAAAGGTCACTGAGCCTGGTGGCTATAGTCCATTGTATAAAGCGCTGAACGATGCAAAAGAGGATTTTAAAGGTCTTTCCGGAGAAAGAAATGCCGTTATTATCATCAGTGACGGTGAAGAGTTGCCGGGTGATGTACTGGCCTCTGCAAAAGCATTGAAAGCAGAGTATGGTTCTTCCATTTGTTTTCACACAATCCTTGTGGGTGATAATCCCGAAGGAGAAACCCTGTTAAAACAAATATCAGATATTGGAGGATGCATCAGCACATCTGGAGAATGCGGGTTTTTTACAACAGCAGACAAATTGCTGAACAGCCCGGAAGACATTGCATGTTTTGTTGAAAGTGTATTCCTGGATAAAATGGCGGCTCCAGCACCTGTTGTGGTTCCGGAAAAAGTAGTTGAGGAAGAGGTTTGGGTACTTGGTGATGTTCTTTTCGGCTCAGGCAGCGATGTAATCAAACCGGGTGCTTATTATTTATTGGATGAGATTGCAGGCAGACTTGAGGCAAATCCTGTCATTAGTATTGATATCCAGGGTCACACTGATAATGTCGGTTCCGCCGAAGCTAACAAGGATCTTTCCTTGAGACGCGCACAGGCTGTTAAAAACTATTTGGTTGGAAAAGGTATTATGCCAAACAGAATGACAACAGAAGGATTTGGATTTTCCAGACCAATTGCATTAAACGGTACTGAAGCCGGTCGTTCATTAAATAGAAGAGTTGAGATGAAACCCTTTTAATTAAAATATAAACCAAGGGAAAGAATACCATCTTTAAAAGTGTACCTCTTTCCCGACCAAAGTTTTGGCCACAAAAAAATCCTGTGTTTTTAACATTATTTTTTTGTGGCCTTTTTTTTAGAATATAAAACAAGTATCAGGGGCTATAACCTAAGGATGGCAAAGTTTATAACTTGAACGAAATTGCTTGTCTTTTGGCCCATCTACTTTGTTGCATCAAAGGCCGAATACGTATAGGTCACGAGTAAATAATTTTACCCGTGTTTTGAATACCGTATCCGCCAAGGGCCTGAATCCTTTCCTGGAATTTTTTTGTCTGAATAATGTCAAGCAGGGTTTGAATTTTTTTAGTCTTATAAAATCTGTCCGGAATAATAAGATCATACTCTTCCGTCACAACGGGGATGAAATCAAGATCAAGAGCCCGGGCTGCAGCCTGGATGCCGAGCCCTGCATCTGCTCTTCCTGACAGGACGGCAACAGCCACTGACATATGTGTATATTCATCATTTTCATATCCTTGAATATCATTCATCGATATCCCAAGAGTTTTGAGCTTATAATCAAATAAAATTCTTGTACCCGATCCGGGCTGGCGGTTGATAAACCGCAGCCCCTTGTCTTTTAAATCTTTAATGGACTGAATATTTTCAGGATTTGTCTTTGGCACAATCAGCCCCTGGTCCCGCATGACAAGATTGATGACCCAGACCTTTTGGTCGGGCAGATATTTTTTAATATATGAAATATTATAGCTGCCGTCCACAGGATCCAGAAGATGGGCTCCAGCCATATGACAGGCGCCTTTTTTAATGGCCATCAAGCCGCCCATGCTGCCCACATGGCTTGATGAAATACTGATATCAGAACTCACCCCTTTTATCTGATCCGCCAGAATATCCAGGGTATTATCATGGGAACCGGCTATTACAATTGTGTTTTTAATTGAAGATAAAGGTCTTAGCAACTGGGCCTGGATCTTTTGATTTTCTGATATGCCCTCAATATTTGTTGGTATTCTGATAATACCGTCTGCTTCGGTCAGAGTGGTGATACTTCCTGACCCTCTGGGTAATTGGGAGGCCACAAGTTTGTGATCCACGGAACCGATTTTCATTCTTAAAAATTCTTCAAGACCCAGTTTTGAAGCGATTTTTCTAGCCGGAGAAACAGGGACTGATATTATTTCTTTTTTGGGAAGCTTTTGCATGTTTAACAGCAAAGGGCCGGCAAATTGTTCAAAGGCAACAATGGCAGACACAGGGTATCCTGGAATGCCGAATACAGGGGTATCAAACACTTTGCCAAACATCATGGGTTTGCCCGGCATCATGGTAACCCCGTGGACATGAATTTCGCCCAGTGATGAAATAACCGGTTTTGCAAAATCCTCTGACCCGGCCGAAGACCCGCCAATAATAAGAATCATATCATAATCTTGTTTTGCCGCCTTTTCCACAGCCTTTTTAATCTTTTCAAGATTATCTTTGAGCATGGGGTGTCGATCAAATTGCGCTCCATGATCTTCACAAAGCCCTCCCAGTACACAAGAGTTGGATTCCACCACTTCGCCTGGTTTGAGCTGGTCTATATTGATTTCATGCCATTGCTTGAGTTCTGATCCTGTGGGGATAATCAAAACTTTTGGCTTTTTATAAACAGCCACGCTAAATATTCCACCGGAAAGAAGTGCGCCAAGGGAATGTGCATTTATCCTGTGGCCTTGAGGAAACAATAATTGGGTGGCTACAATATCTTCCCCCATTTTTCTTACATGTTGCCAGGGAAACACAGGGGCTTCAATTTCAACATTTTTTTTGTCAATGATGTTGAGATGTTCTATCATAATGACGGCATTGGTGCCTTTTGGCATAACATGACCTGTATTGACCCAGAAGGCATTTTTATCGGGGCAAAGGGTGATGGGGGCTTCTTGCCTGGCACCAAAGGTGATTTTTGCATCCACTGCAATGCCATCCATGGCAGCTGCATGAAAATTTGGAGAAGAGATGGCAGCCATTGCAGGCCTTGCTAAGACTCTGTCTTTTGCATCCACCACATCAAGGGTTTCAACTTTTGTTACCATATGTTTAAAATGATCAAAGAGGATTTTTTCCGTCTCTTCAATACTTTTCATATCAAGATATACGTTTCTTTTGGAATTCATTTGCCTGGTCTCTTTTTTTTCAAGGATTTTATTTATAAAAGGATGATATTTACAATGGTATCTTTTTCAAGGCCTTCAACATGATCTCCGATTTCAAGGAGTCCGTCTGCATGAATCATGGTTCTGATAAGTCCTGATTTACCCAGGACCGGTTTTGCAAGCAACATGTTATCGCTTTTTGTTAGCTCAACTCTGATAAAATCCCTCCTGCCCTGGGCAGAAGATACATTCCGAGTCAGCTTTGCCGGGATCCGGATGGTTTTGTCCAGATGTTCAAGTCCCTTAAGCCGATTTAAAAAAGGTATTGCCACAATTTTGAGTACCACCATGGCAGAGACCACCTGACCTGGGAGTCCCCACACGGGCTTTTCCCCGGCTTTAGCCAGGATCGTGGGTTTGCCCGGACTTATTGACATGCCATGGACTAATATTTGCGTATCCGGCAAAGAGGATAATACCTCAATTGTAAAATCCCTTGTCCCCACAGAGCTTCCACCGGAAATAATAACCATGTCCGTTTCTTTAATCGCTTTTTTAATTGTTTTTTCAATGGCACAAGGATCATCATTGATAATACCATAGCGAACCGGTATGGCATGGGCTTCATAAATAAAGCCTGACAGTGTATAAGAGTTGATATCGCGGATTTTACCGGGGACCGGCTCTTCTTCAATGGGAATAATTTCATCTCCCGTTGAAATGATACCGACTTTTGGTATCTTAAAAGTTTCAATATGGGCAAACCCAAGGCCTGCTGCAAGGCCCTGTTCCTGGGGTCGGATAAAAGTTCCCTTGGATAATACAATATCTTGTTTTGCAAAGTCTTCGTTGGCATCAATCACATGCTGTAAAGGGGCCACACTTTTATAGATTTCAACGGAAAGCTCATCAATAAGTTCTGCATGTTCCACCATGACAACACTGTCCGCTCCTTTGGGGAGCATCCCGCCCGTTGAGATTTTTGCAGCCTGTCCCTGGGTTATACTGAATTTTGGAATATCGCCCATTAAAATAGTTCCGACAATATCAAGCCAGGCAGGGCTTGATTCAGATGCACCGAATGTGGAATTTGCCGCAACGGCATACCCGTCCATAGTGGATCTCTTAAATCCGGGCATATCTTTTCTTGCAATAAGATCTTGGGCAAGAACCCTTGAAAAAGCCTTGGAAACTTGTGTCTTTTCAGTTTCAACAGGAGAAAATTTTCCTGTCATTGCCATCACCTCTTCAAGGCTTTTAACCTTGAAAAAATAGCTCATTATAAGTGTTACCTCCTGGTTAATGCTTTTTTTAATCTATCCATGGCCAAAGTAACATTCTCAAGGCTGTTAAATGCACTGATTCTGATATAGTCCTTGCCGCATCTGCCGAAACCTGCACCCGGTGTGCAGACGACAGAGGCTTTGGCCAAGAGCAGATCAAAAAATTCCCAGGAATCCCTGCCGGCCCCATCTATCCAGATATAGGGGGAGTTTTTTCCTCCAACAAAATCAAATCCAAGCGATGCAACAGTTTTACTGATTATATCAGCGTTATTCAGATAATAGTCTACCTGTTGCTTAACCTGTGATTTACCCTCCTCAGAATAAACGGCTTGTGCAGCTTTTTGAACAGGATAGGATACACCGTTGAATTTGGTGGTTTGTCGTCTGTTCCATAGCGTATGCAGGGATATTTTTGCCCCTTTTGCATTAAAAATCATGCAGTCTTTGGGTACCACTGTAAAACCGCACCGTGTACCTGTAAACCCTGCTGTTTTTGAAAAACTCCTGAATTCAACTGCCACTTCTCTGGCTCCATCAATTTCATAAATAGTTCTAGGAAGCTCTTTATCCCGGATAAAGGATTCATAGGCTGCATCAAATAAAATCAATGCGCGGTTCTCCTTTGCATACTTCACCCATAAGGCAAGTTCTTTTTTTGTCACAGTGGAACCTATCGGGTTGTTGGGAAAGCAAAGATAGATCAAATCCACTTTTTCATCAGGAAGTTTGGGAAGAAAATTGTTTTCTTTTAAACACTCCATATAGACAATCCCGTTATATCTGCCTGCTTCATACTCACCCGTGCGGCCTGCCATTACATTGGTATCCAGATATGCCGGGTATACGGGGTCAGGAATGGCCACCCTGATATCTTTTGCAAACAATTCCTGGAAATTGCCTGTATCACATTTTGCTCCATCACTGACAAATATTTCATCAGCCGAAATATTTGCACCCCTGTCCTGGAAATCATTTTTTGCAATTGTTTCTCTTAAAAAAGCATATCCCTGTTCCGGGCCATAGCCCCTGAAGGTTGCATCATTGGCCATTTCATCCACGCCATCATGGAATCCTTTAATAACTGCAGGGGCAAGAGCTCTTGTGACATCGCCAATCCCAAGTCTGATGATGTGTGCGTCCGGGTTTTTCTGCTGAAAATCACTTACTTTTTTTGCAATATCTGAAAAAAGATAAGATGCCTGTAATTTACTATAATTGTCATTTGCTCTGATCATAAATAGTCCTCTCAATTCATATAAATTTTCAATCGTTTTTTAAAAATACCATAAGATAATGTCCATTACAGAGAAGGGAAGGCTTGTTTTTAACGATCAAGCCATTTTGTCCTTTTATTCAATGGAAGATTCTGTGTTTACTCTTATCTTGTTCCAGTTTTTTCCCATACAGCCATGGCAAGAGATTTAAACTCTTCCACAGTAAGTGTTTCCGCCCTTCTTATGGCATCTATTCCAGCTGATTCCAAGGCTTGAGTAATAAAATTTTTTTCAAATTCAAATTCACCCCCCGTCATTGCATTTTTCAAGGATTTCCTTCGTTTTGAAAAAGCCGCCTTAATGACATTAAACAAAATTTTTTCCTGTTCAAAATTCATCTCACCGGGTTCAAAAAAATTAAATTTTAAAATAGTTGAATCCACATCAGGTTTTGGGAAAAAAGAAGAGGGTCCTATTTGGGCAACCTGGCTCACATCTGCAGCGTATTGAACCACGGCAGACAGTCTTGAATAATCCCTTTTGCCGGGTTTTGCAATTATTCTTTTTGCCAATTCTTTTTGAAACATTAAAAATGCCGTTTCAATGCATCGCCTTTCTTCCACAAGTTTGATCAGAATTTGTGATGAAATATTGTAAGGAAGATTTCCAATTACCACAAATTTTTTGTCGCAGGACAGGTCAGTAATATCAACTTTTAAAATATTTTTATGTATGATGGTAACATTTTTTAAATTTTCATTATCCAGTTCCTGTTTCAAAAGGGGTATCAGGCGGACATCCGTTTCAACAGCTGTTACATGTAATGCTGCCCGGGCGATGGGGATGGTAAGGGCACCAAGACCCGGTCCGATTTCCAGTACATGGGTATCAGGTGACAGTCCGATTTTTTCTATAATCATTTTTGCAGTACCAGGATTAGCAAGAAAATTTTGTCCCTTTTCTTTGCCGGCAAACAGGTTTTTTTCTTTTAACAATTGCCCGGGATGTGTCATCTAATAGCCCTTTGGGTGGATTTGGTTTTTTAGGAAAACAATTGTAACAGGATTACTTACCCAGGCGCCGATAATAGCGGCCGGTTTACTTGTTTTAAATAAAACTGCCAATGCAATGGCCAAAATTGTGTGAAAGAAAATAGTGGGTGACATGGCTACAAAAACACCAATGGCCTTTCCAAAAGCAACATCATGTGGGTCACCGTCCAGCTTTCTAACTTTTTCAACAAAGAGCCCAATATTTTTTTTAATCATTATTGTTTACGCAAACCTTACAAAAAATGACTACTTGACTTTTTTACTCTATGCAAGTAGTTATTATATATATACTTCAACCAAAAAATAGATTCAACCACCAATATAAATTCGACCTGGTTTTTTGGGTTCCTCACTATTTTGTTTTTGAACGAAAATCAAAAAAAATTTTTCTGATATAACTTCAATAGTAAAGGAAATTGGCGGTTTTAGATCAGGCACTAATTAATTTTTTCTGTTTTATTATCAATTATTTTATCGTTGATATTTTTATATATCAACAACAACCCTTTTTTTTGGGAGGTTTATTATGGTAGAAAAATCAGAACTTGGAACAAATTGGGAAAGTTTTATAAAAATGCTGTTAAAAAGACTAGATATTCCAACTAAAACAGATATTGTTTCTTTACATGAAAGGCTTGACAAGCTTGAACAATTACTTTATCAGAAACACCCGGGAGCCGGTCCCAGGAAAAAAAAGCCGTCGGCAAAAAGGAAAAGTGCATCATCCACTGTTCTTGATGAGTTTGCCAAACATCCAAAGGGCACAAATTTTAAAACAATTAAGGCAGCCACTGGATTTGATGATAAAAAATTGAGAAATATTATATTCAGGCTGGACAAGATAAAGAGGATTAAACGGGTAAAACGCGGTATTTATAAAAAAGTTTAACCAGAAGGTCACAAGTAACCTGAAGGTCACACGTAAATTGAAAGTCACACTTGAGAGGATATAGCCATTCATGGAAAGTATTACATTTGAAAAGGGACAAAAACTTTACGGTTATCTTATCAAAAAGGTTACCCAGCTTGAAACCATAGATTCAGTGATGATTCAGTTGGAACACATCAAAACAAAGGCCAGGCATATACATATCTATAATAAAGATAAGGAAAATACCTTTGGCGTGTTTTTTAGAACGGTTCCCAAAGATTCCACTGGCGTGGCCCATATTCTTGAGCATACAGTGTTATGCGGATCAAAAAAATTTAATGTCCGCGATCCTTTTTTCTCCATGATAAAAAGAAGTCTGTCTACGTTTATGAATGCCTTTACAGCTTCCGACTGGACCATGTATCCTTTTTCCACCCAGACTCCAAAAGATTATTACAATTTAATGAATGTCTACCTTGATGCAGCTTTTTTCCCAAGGATTGACGAATTGAGTTTTAAACAGGAGGGTCATCGCCTGGAAATTATTGAAAAAAAAGATAAAGATATTGAACTCGAATATAAGGGTGTTGTTTACAATGAGATGAAAGGTGCCATGTCCTCACCGGGTCAGGTATTAGGAAGATCTTTGCTTTCCGGCCTTTATCCTGATACAACCTACAATAATAATTCCGGCGGTGAACCATCCAAGATTCCATCACTTACATGGGAAAATCTAAAGGATTTTCATACCAGGTATTATCATCCTTCTAATTCATATTTTTATACCTATGGCAATTTGCCATTGGAAAAAACGCTTTCATTTATTTGTGACAAAGCACTTGACCAGTTTGAATTTCTTGCCGTAGATTCAAAAGTTCGGGTTCAACCCAGATGGGATTCGCCCAAAAAAGTAACAAAAGCCTATGCTTATTCAGACCCGGACGATATATCAAGAAAATACCAGGGCTGTGTAGCCTGGCTCACCTGCGATGTTAAAGATTCTTTTGAAATTCTTGTACTGAGTATTTTGGAACAGATCCTTCTTGGTAATTCAGCCTCGCCCTTGAGAAAGGCCTTAATCGACTCTGCTTTAGGATCTGCCCTATCTGATTCAACAGGATTTGACCCGGACAACAGGGACACTATGTTTGCCTGTGGGCTAAAAGATATCTCCAAAGATTCTGTTGAAAATGTGGAGAAAATCATATTTTCAACCATTAAAGAAATTGCAGATAAAGGGATTGAAAAAAATCTGATTGAGTCTGCCATCCATCAGATAGAATTTTATAGAAAAGAAATTACCAATACCCCTTACCCATTTGGTATAAAATTATTGCTTTCCTTTGCCGGCACCGCTATCCATGGCGGAGATCCCGTCTCCTGCATTAATATTGATGAAGATTTGGACATTTTGAAAGAAAAGATAAGGAATGGGCCATTTCTTGAAAGCAAACTAAGACAATATTTCCTTGAAAACCCGCATAGAATTCTTTTTACGCTTGAACCGGATACGGATCTAGAGAAAAACAATATTGAAAAGACCAAAAAAGAGCTTAAAAATATTTTAAGGCAAATGAGTAAAAAAGATCTTGAAAAAATCCAAAAGGACACCAAAACCCTTGCGGCGCTTCAGGAGAAAGATGAAGATGTTTCTATCCTGCCAACACTTGACATAGTTGATGTGCCGTCGGAAATAGAAATTGTAAAACCTGACAAGATCACGGGTGTTAAGCTTTCCACATGTTATGATAAAGCCACTTCAGGTATTTTATATTTTACCTGTCCCGTGGGGGCCGGCAACATCCCGCCCGACCTGTTTGCTTTGGTACCATTTTTCTGTCAATCATTTACAAACAGTGGTACAAGGAAAAATTCCTATGATAAAATGGCTGAGCTCATGGATCTTTATACGGGGGGAATATCTGTTACCCCGTTCTCAGGATCTTATTTTTCAAAAGAAGCTGAATCACATTCCTTTATTGCCATCCAGGGAAAGGCCCTGGACAGGAATGTTGAAAACATGTTTGATTTGATAAAAGAGGTTATTGAAGAATACAGCTTTACTGATTTGGACAGGATGAAAAGCCTTTTGCTGCAATACCAGGCTGGAATGGAATCATCCATTGTTTCAACAGGTCACAGATATGCCATTTCCCTTTCTTCTCGACATCTTTCAATAGCATCGTATATTAATGAACTCTGGTATGGCATTGCCCAGTATCAATTTGTCAAAGATATTACTGAACAATTTAACACAAGCGATAATAAGAATAAAATCCTTGAATCCCTGTCTGAAAAAATGAATGCCATGGCCGGGTATGTTTTAAAAAAAGGGAATTTCAAACCTGCCGTGATTGGAACTAAAAAAGCAATTGTCAGTGCTGAAAAAAGGATATTGTCCATCCATGATCATCTTTTAAATGATTCTGAAAAATTCTTTTTTACGCCGGACATATCCTTTAACAAAGAAGTACCCTTTGACGGCTTTTATACCAATACATCCGTCTCTTTTGTGGGCCAGTCATTTAAAACAGTTGGGATGACCCATGAGGATTCTGCCGGACTTGCAGTGATCAGTAAGATACTTAGATCCCTGTACCTTCACCGGGAAATAAGGGAAAAGGGCGGAGCATATGGGGGATTTGCTATTTATAATCCCGAGGAAGGCCTTTTTTCATTTGGATCATATAGAGATCCCCATATTAAAAGAACCCTGGATGTCTATAAAAATGCCTGTGATTTTATTGTCAATGGAGACTATTCCCAAAATGATGTCAAAGAAGCGATTTTGCAGGTCTGCTCAGAAATAGACAAGCCTGAAACACCAGGCCCTTCGGCCATGAAAGCTTTTTACAGGAATATCACAAAATTAGACGATACCATACGCCGGCAGTTTAAGGATGCTTTGTTGCAATTGGATAAAAAAAGAATCCAGACTATTGCCCAGAAATATTTCACCATTGATGAATCATTAAAAGGCACGGCCGTAATTTCAAGCAAAGAAAGCCTTGAACAAGCAAATCTTCAACTTGAGGCCCAGGGAAAACAATTAAATTTGTTTAAAATTTAAATAATTGTCATGTTTTTTATTGGACTATGAATGCGAAGTACTCACCCTTAAACACCAAGAGGTTCAATTTTAGGTAAGCATATATAATTCATCTCGATCATACTGGAAATCCATCTTTTCAAACATTGCTCGATCTTTGTCCCGCGAAAACAATAATGGCCACCCCGATAATAATGGTGGTGCCACCTGTTATGGTAATTAAATTGGGTCGTTCACCCAAAAATAGCACCGCACCAATGATTGAAGATACCGGCATTAGGAGTAGAAAAGGCATTACCTGGTTAACGTTATATTTCTTTAAAATGTGATACCATATTCCATATCCGACTGTGGTCATAATAACGCCAAGGTAAATTACAGTTCCCCATCCTACGATGGTTGCACTCTTGATAGATTCGAGATGTCCGCTTTCAATCAATAGTGAAGCAATAAGCATCTGTGGACCTGCAAAAAATGCAATCCATGCAATCAGCTGGAATCCAGTGATTGAGGCCATTTTTTTAATCATGATCTGACCGAGAGCCCAGGTAAACGCACCCAGGATAACCAGGAAGATCGAAAACAGTTGATTTTGCAGGCTAGGTGCCCCGGCGATTAATGCGACTCCGACAAGTGCCAAGGCCATTCCCAAGGCTCGTATCCAACCAAGATTGTCTTTTAAAAATATTGCGGCCAATAATGCCCCGAACGGGACTTCCATTTGAACCACCAAAGCTGCGGTAGAAGCATCTAATCCCTTTAGACCGGTGAATGTGAGGCCATATTGGATCGTAGCACTGACCAATGCCAATAAAAAAAGAATTCTAAATTGTCCCACGGGTGGAGAGTAAAACCAGCATAGTATCAACGCAGCCAAGGAAAATCGCAGACTCATTAAAAAAAGCGGTGGAAATTCATTTAAACCGGCTTTTGCAAAGGTGAACCCCATGCCCCAAATGATAGGTACGGATAACGCTAGTAAAAAATCTTTTACGGTAAGTCGCAATATGTATATCTTTTAATTATCTTCCATTAAAAACTCTCTGAATCCTTTAACAAAATAAGGAATAGAATTCAAATTCATTTTTTTTAAACTGGACAAATATTATCTCAAAATAAGTTTGCTATATTGAGTTGAATTTGGAGAAATAGGTTTGATTAAGATTGTCAGAAAATAAAATTGAATTTTAACACCGGTTTCAGCTGCGCTGTAAACATTCGTTAGGGATTGAAAACTTATTAATTGGCTTTCCATTCTGTAC
>JABIYQ010000569.1 GCA_018702715.1 Desulfobacula sp.
CAACCTTAAAAACGAAAAGCCTGATATTGATTTGAAACAATGTCACTGGTTAAGAGGAGACTTGGAAACAGCTACTACAAGCCATTTTCCACCATCAGGAAATTATGAATGGGCCATGAGTCAAGTAAAGACACTTAAAGACGATGATCATAGTCCGACAGCCAGATGGGTGCGAGCAATGACCGGAACTCATCGTGATTGGAACAAACTTAATGAAAAACGAGCTATCATGAGGCAAAAATGGGAAGACTACTTTCAGGATTTTGATGTACTATTATGTCCAGTTGTCAGGATCGCTGCTCACAATCATGATCACACTAAAATCGGTTCCCGGACTATCCAGTTTGACAATGAAACATTGAATTATTGGGACGTGGTTGGTCCCTGGAACTCGTTAAGCCTGGTCTCTTATTTGCCTTCTACTGTGGCTCCCATCGGCTTTACGCCCAGTGGTTTACCAGTGGGTGTCCAGATTATTGGACCTTATTTAGAGGACTATACGTCTATTCAATTTGCAAAGCTGCTTGAAAGAATGAACGGAAGTTATAAACCGCCTAAAGGATTTGAATTCTGAATTCATCTGGCTAAACTACAATACTCAGAGATGGAAATATCATTTGAGGGAATGTCGGTTAATAAAGTCAGATTGTTAAGCAAAAAAGATAACCATTTCAGAGGCTTAACTATGTTTTTAAAAATTACCTCCACCTGTTCTATAAATTTATAGAACAGGTCACCTGCTTCCTTAGAAATCAGGGAGCCCTATCTTTGCTAACCCTTATAGAGTGCTGCTTTGACAGCAATTTATGTATCCTTTCAAGAAGTGTTTTGCCTACCGTCAAATACCAGGAATCTTTGCCCATCTCCCCAAATTAAGAGAAACTATCTGAAAAATGTTAAAATAATCACACTCAACATGTGGTGTCATAGATCCTTTCATCCCCAAGTTGCAGGGAATCGTTGATACTATTGTATTTAAATGCGATTGCGCTGTGCTTTCCCGGGTGTTGTCTTGACGAATTATAGTTGAACCATTAAACTGTCAGGCAGTATGAGGATTTAAAATAAACCGGTTGTTTATATAACAGGAAAAATCTGAATGAATGAAAATCCATATGTTTTTAAAATTCAAAGGTATTCCATCCACGATGGTCCTGGAATCAGAACCACGATTTTTTTTCGCGGCTGTCCTTTGTCCTGTTATTGGTGCCATAACCCTGAAAGTCAGACAAAACCCTTGGAAATCAGTATGGAAGAGATGGACAAGGCTGCTGATTTTCTTATGGAAGAGATAGAAAAAGATCTTATTTTTTATGATGATTCAGGTGGTGGAGTTACTTTTTCAGGGGGAGAACCCTTGTGTCAGCCTCTATTATTATTCAGGCTTCTTGAACTATGCCGGAAAAAAGAAATTCATACCTGTGTGGATACTTCAGGATATGGTGAAGCTAAAGTGCTTTTGAAGGCAGCTAAAAAAGCGGATTTACTTTTTTATGATATTAAATTATTCGATGAGAAAGCTCATAAAAAATATACGGGTCAAAGCGTTGCCCCTGTGCTGGATAATTTAAAACAATTGTCAAAACAAAAGTCTGACGTCAGGTTGCGGTTTCCCCTTATCCCTCAGATGACGGATACAGATGAAAACATTGAAGGAATTATGGCGTTTTTAAAAGAAAATATAATTTACCGGGATATTCATATTTTACCTTTTCATAAGGCAGGGGAAGGAAAATATAATTCATTGAATATGGAAAATTATATGAAAGATATACAACCTCCATCTAAAGCAAAGGTGGAAAAAATAAAAGAACAATTTGAGTCTAATGGATTTAATGTTACTATTGGCGGATAAAGAAATTGTCAGAAAAAACGGTGAACAAAAAATTGACAGAAAAAAACGCCAGAAAAAAATGGCGGATAAATAACGGCGGCAAAAAAAATGAATTCAAGAATTAAAAGCTTACGAAAAAAGACCAGGGATAAAGAGGTAACAATCTCCCATGAAAGGGCGGATCTTGTTACTGATTTTTATAAAATCCATGCCGGATTGGATAAATCCATCCCGGTTCAAAGGGCTTTGTGTTTAAAATATGTGCTTGAAAATAAAAAAATATGTATTGAGGAGAACGAACTGATTGTGGGAGAACGCGGCCCTGAACCAAAAGCTGTTCCCACATATCCTGAAATATGTCTGCACTCTATGGGAGATCTTGAGATTTTAGATTCAAGACCCAAGGTGCCCTATAAAGTTTCAGAGGAAACAAAAAGAATCTATGGGGAAAAGATTATCCCTTTCTGGAAAGGCAAAACCATAAGGGAAAAGATATTTGAGGCCATGGAAGATCAGTGGATTGATTCTTTTAATGCCGGGATTTTTACCGAGTTTCAAGAGCAGCGATCCCCGGGCCATACTGCCGGTGGGGACTTGATTTATAAAAAGGGGTTCAATGACCTGAAGGATGATATTGGACAATGGCTTGAAAACATTGATTTTTTTAAGGATAAAGATGGCCTTGAAAAACAGGAGGTCTTAGCTTCCCTTGATATTGCAGCAGATGCTCTGATCGTCTTTGCTCACCGCCATGCAGATGAACTGGAGCGCAGGGCCAAAAATGAAACAGATTCCCGGCGCAAAGCCGAGCTTGAGAATATGGCCCGCGTCTGTCATAGAGTACCTGCCCAAAAACCTGAAACCTTTCACGAGGCATTGCAGTATTATTGGTTTTTGCATGTGGGTATTATAACTGAACTAAATCCCTGGGATGCCTATAACCCGGGAAGGTTTGATCAGAATCTGTATCCTTTTTATAAAAAAGATATTGAGAATGGAACAATCACCAGGGAAGAAGCAAAGGAGCTTTTGTGCTGTTTCTGGATAAAGTTCCATAACCATCCAGCCCCTCCAAAGGTGGGTGTAACAGCAAAGGAAAGCAATACCTATGTTGATTTTTGCCTGATCAATCTTGGGGGTGTTACAAAGGATAACCAGGATGGTGTAAATGAATTGTCCTATCTTACCCTTGATGTGATTGAAGAAATGAGGCTTTTGCAACCAAGTTCCATGATCCAGGTGTCACGGAAAAACCCGGACAGATTCGTCAAACGGGCATTGAAAATTATTGCCACAGGATTTGGCCAGCCATCCGTGTTTAATACGGATGCCATTGTTCAAGAGATGATCCTTCATGGTAAATCTGTGGAAGATGCGAGGCTTGCAGGCGCTTCGGGCTGTGTGGAAGCTGGTGTTTTTGGAAAAGAGTGCTATATTTTGACAGGGTATTTTAATCTTCCCAAAATTTTTGAACTAACCCTTTACAATGGATGGGATACAAGGACACAAAAGCAGATCGGTCTTAAAACAGGAGACCCGAAAAGTTTTGAAACATTTGACGATTTTTTTGATGCCTATAAAAAACAATTGGAATATTTTGTTAATATTAAAATCAAGGGCAACAATATTATTGAACAGATTAATGCAAAGTATATGCCTGTTCCCCTGCTTTCCATTGTCACGGAAGATTGTATAAAAAATGCAAAAGATTATAACCAGGGTGGTGCAAGATACAATACTTCCTATATCCAGGGTGTTGGAATGGGAACAATTACAGATTGTTTTTCATCCCTGAAATATAATGTGTATGATAAGAACCATGTTTCCATGGAAAGACTTCTGGATGCTTTGAAAGAAGACTTTAAGGGAAACGAAATCCTGCTTCATCAATTGGATCAGGCCCCTAAATATGGAAATGATAATGATTATGCCGATGATATACTTAAAAGGCTTTTTTATACATTCCATGGATTAGTGACTGACAAACCCAATGCAAAAGGAGGGGTTTACAGGATTAATCTTCTGCCTACAACCTGTCATGTTTATTTTGGTGAAATAACAGGTGCTCTGCCTGATGGAAGAAAAAAGGGAGTACCACTTTCCGAAGGGATATCTCCGGTCCAGGGGGCAGACCGTTGTGGCCCAACTGCTGTATTAAAATCCGCGGCTAAAATTGATCATTTGAAAACAGGGGGAACTCTTTTAAATCAAAAATTTTTACCCGAGCTTTTTAAAGAGGAAAAAGGTCTACAGGCTATTGTGCATTTAATCCGGTCTTATTTTAAAATGGATGGTCATCATGTGCAGTTTAACGTGGTGTCTGAAGAGACCTTAAAAGATGCCCAGAAACATCCGGAAAATTATAGGGATCTGATTGTAAGGGTGGCGGGATACTCAGATTATTTTGTGGATCTTACAAAGGCTTTGCAGGACGAGATTATGAATCGTACTGCCCATAACATTAACTAGACTTTAATCTAATAAGCTTTTAAATAAAAAAGCAGGCTGCAAAGTGCCCCTTTTCATGTTCAAGAAATTCAGGTTCTTTTTGTGAACAGATGTCCTGACGTTTGGGGCATCTTGTATGAAACCTGCAGCCCGATGGCGGGTTGATTGGACTTGGCACATCCCCGGTCAACGGCTTTGTTTTGTTTTGAAAGTTGGGATCCGGCATGGGTGATGACGATAAAAGGGCAATGGTATAAGGGTGTAAAGGATTCTTATACAACTCTATTGATTCAGCAAATTCAACTATTTTTCCAAGATACATGACAGCAACTCTGTCGGAAATATATTCCACCACATGCAGGTCGTGGGAAATAAACAGATAGGTTAGATTGAACTGCTCCTGAAGATCTTTTAAAAGGTTGATCACCTGTGCCTGGATGGAGACATCAAGGGCTGAGACAGCTTCGTCACAGACAATGAATTCAGGTTTTAGGGCAATGGCCCGGGCAATACCGATTCTCTGTCTCTGCCCGCCGGAAAACTGGTGGGGATACCTTCGCATATGCTCCCTGCCAAGTCCTACTGTTTTCAATATCTCAGCCACGGCCTTGTCCCTTTGAATCCTGCTGCGCATCCCATGGACCAGAAGGGGTTCACCTACGATCTGGGAAACGGATTTTCGCGGGTTAAGAGAGGAAAAAGGATCCTGAAAAATAATTTGCATCTTTTTTCTCAACCTACGAAGTGGTTCAGGTTCCAGATCCCCGATATCCTGATCTTGAAAAAATACTTTTCCCGATGTTGGTTCTTCCAGTCTTAAAATCGTCCTTCCAAGTGTTGATTTGCCACATCCTGATTCTCCCACAAGCCCCAGTGTCTCACCTTGCTGAATGGTCAGGCTGACGTTATCCACAGCTTTTACAGAGGCCACTTCCTTCATTAAAATGCCGCCTTTGATGGGATAATACTTAACCAGATTTTCTACTCTGACTAATGTTTTGGAATTATTAACATCAAGCATATTTTAAACACCGTACTAAATGATTTTCACCTAAATTATACAT
Organism: Desulfobacula sp.; assembly: GCA_018702715.1. GTDB lineage: Bacteria > Desulfobacterota > Desulfobacteria > Desulfobacterales > Desulfobacteraceae > Desulfobacula. The sequence continues at coordinate 5,347 of JABIYQ010000569.1, forward strand.
CTGAGGATTGGTTGTCATACAGTCCTTGAACATATCCGGGCAGCGATTTGAAAAATAGCAGCCTTGAGGAAGATTGAATAATGAGGGAACCGAACCTTTTATTGTCTGAAGCCTGTCCATCTCCATGTTTTTGCCCAGCACAGGTATGGACTCCATCAATCCTATGGTATAAGGATGTTTGGGGTTGGCAAAAAGCGTTTTAACATCCGTGTATTCAACGATTTTTCCTGCATACATGACGGCCACCATCTGAGCCATTTGTGCAATGACTCCAAGATCATGGGTAATAAATAAGATAGCAGCGCCCGTCTCTGCTTTCAAACGATTCATCAGATCAAGTATCTGGGCCTGTATCGTCACATCCAGCGCTGTGGTGGGTTCATCGGCAATCATAAGTCTGGGGCCGCATGCCAAAGCCATGGCAATCATCACTCTCTGGCGCATACCCCCACTCATCTGATGGGGATATTCATGGGGTC
>JABIYQ010000346.1 GCA_018702715.1 Desulfobacula sp.
TCTACGCTTTTGTGAATATCTGAAACAATAACACCGGGCTGTACTCTCACTAAAAAATTATTCTCATCAATATCAAAAATTTTGTTCATTCGACTTGTGACAATTACAAGACCCCCTTTGACAGGGATCGCACCTCCGGTCATTCCGGAACCGGCCCCACGGGGTACCACGATCATTTTTTCTTTTGATGCCAGCTTTAAAATTTGTGCAACTTCATTTTCTGAGCCTGGAAATATAATGGCATCCGGAAGAAAAGAATTTCCAGTAGCATCATAGGAGTAACACAATAATTCTTCTTTTTCTAAAGTGACGTATTGCTTTCCTGATATTTTTTGAAGACGTCTGTAAATAGAACCGGATAATTCTCCCATTTAAAGTTTTCCTGATTCGATTTTTTTAGAAAGATAGTTTACTTGTTCAAAAAGAACACTTTTTTGCTTTAATTCTCTTTCTACTGCGTTGATGGCATATATGGCAGTTGCATGATATTTATTATAACTATTACCAATTTTTTTTATGGGTTGATCCGTATATTTTCTGGAAAGGAAAATGGCCATTTGCCTTGGCTTTACGATTCTTTTCTTTTTGGAAGCAGATACAATATCTTCCTGTGTAATTGAAAATTCTTTACAGACCAGTTTTTTAATGGATTCAACAGTAATCCTCGTCTTTGCTTTTGTAATGTTAGCCAGGACACTTTTTGCCAATTCAATATCAATATTATACCCCATCAAATGACCTTTTGCTGCCACACCAAAAAGTCCGCTTTCAAGCTGGCGGACATCATCACACAATTCCTGGGCGATATATTCAGTGACCTGATTGGGAATATCATATCCAAAAACTTTCGACTTTCTTTTTAATATCCTGACCCTGGTAGCATAATCCGGTACACCAATTTCAGTAACAAGCCCAAGGCTTAAACGTGATTTTAACTGATCATTGAGTTTGGGGATATCATCCGGAAGCTCGCATCCTGAAAAGATAACCTTTTTATCTGCATCAAGAAGATAATCTAAAGTCAAAGCCAATTCATTCTGTGTTGCTTCCTTCCCAGACAAAAAATGAACATTTTCAAGAATCAATACATCACATTTTTCCCTGTACTTTTCTTTGAACTTCTCTATGGTTTTATTTTTCAAGGAAAATATCATTTCATTGGTGAACTCTTCTGCAGTTGTATAATAAACCCTTTTGGAAATAGAGTTGGTTATCATATGGTATCCAACAGCCTGTGACAAATGACTTTTTCCAAGTCCGGTTTTAGCTAAAATATAAAGGATATTGGATCCTTTTATTTTCCCCCGTGCAAGGGACAGCGATGCAGAATAAGCAAAATTTGAATTCTCTCCCACAACAAAATCATCAAAAGTGAACCCTTTTTTAAACAAGCGTCCGTTATTAAATCTAAGGTTGAGTCCCGGCAGATTCAATTGTTTTGATCTTTTAATTGGTAAATGAACTGCTGGATATGCACCGAGGTTTTTATTTTCTTTCTTTGAACAAAGTTTTCTTTTGGATGTTACCATGAATTCAATATTGATATCATCAACCCCTAATTTTAAAAATGCTTCTTCCAGTATTGGAAGATAATTATCTTTTAAACGTTTTATAAAAAAGGAATTTGGACTGGATAGCTTAATATGATGCTTATCATGGTCAAGAAGATCAACAGGTTCTATCCACATTCTGTAACTATGCTCTGGTAATGTCTTTTTGATTTGACATTTTACTTGTTTCCAGAACGATTCCATATTTTCCAAAAAAAATCCTCTTTGTTCCAAATACGAATAGAAATACTGATTTATAAAGCAAATTTAACAATTACAAATGAAAAAACTGATATTAAAAAAGGTATTATTTTTTTATTCAATTATTATTTATTGGTCAAATCTAATAAGAAGGGTTGGTATATTATTCAGTTTTTAGTTGGCATAATTTTTCAATTATTTGATATCATTCATTTTTTTTGTGAAACAAAATTTTCCCCAAACATTACAACCACTTCGACAACTATCTATTTTTTCAAGATATTTTAACATTTCATTGAAAATTTTTTTTATGCAAAAAATATTTTTTGCTCTGATTTATTCCTATTTTCTTTTAATTACTTCGAATTGAATAAAAATATTATCTTTTCTTTTGAGTCTACAGTTTACTATAGTTTCACAATTTTCCGCTCCAAATTATATTAATTCAAATTAAAAATCACAAAAAATTTTATGGAAATATTTTCACATTTAAATTAAAAATTAAATTTTGATTTAAACACAATTATAGATAATATTATCACCATATTCAGTATTCTGGAAATTTGGCAGTTTTCACTTCTGCACTATTTACTCTTTGTATATCAAATAGTATATTGCACTATTATATGTTTAATCATTTAACCTTAATATGATAGAGAATTTGATGAAATTGCCAGTCACTCGACCTTATATCGGCATTACCATGGGGGACCCTGTCGGGATCGGCCCGGAAATACTTGTAAAAGCTTTAAATAATCCTAAAATTTATACCTTGTGCAAGCCTATGATTATTGGTGATTCCAATATTATAAAACAGGCACTAAAACTTTTAAAATATGAGCATCATGTCCATATAATAAATGACCCGGATCAGGGCAGGTATGTGTTTAATACATTGGATATAATTGATATTTCCACCATCCAAGAGAACTGTTCCCTACTTTTGGCTCCAACTATTGAAACCGGGACTGCCATGCAGGACTATATAATTAAAGGGATTGATCTTGCATTGACCCATCACATTGCAGGCATTGTGACCTGCCCCATCACAAAAACGGCCTTAAAACTTGCAGGCTCCCAATTTCATGGACACACAGAACTTCTGGCCCATAGAACAAAAACAAAAGAGTATGCCATGATGCTGTCGGGCAATAAACTTAAAGTAGTTCTGGTTACGATCCATATTCCGCTCACCCAGGTGGTAGCCGGATTGACCAAGCAAGAAATTATCAAAAAAATCAAATTAACCCATACCTCTTTAAAAAGCCGATTTAATATCAAAATACCCAGGATTGCAGTGGCAGGTTTAAACCCACATGCGGGTGAGGCAGGAATGTTTGGCCCAGAGGAAGAAGACATCATTGCACCTGCCGTCAGGGCTGCAAAAAATGAAGGGATAAACGTTAAAGGACCTTTACCACCAGATACTGTTTTTTACCAGGCAGTCAATGGAAGGTATGATGCAGTGGTTTGCATGTATCATGATCAGGGTCTTATTCCATTTAAGCTCACCCATTTTAAAGATGGTGTAAATACGACTTTAGGTCTTCCCATTATCCGTACCTCAGTAGATCATGGGACGGCTTATGACATTGCCTGGCAAGGGATTGCAGACCACTCAAGTTTAATAGAAGCCATTAAAATGGCAGCATTCCAGGCCAAACATGAAAAACCGGGGATCAATGGATAAAAATAAAATTATCATTGAAGGTGCCCGGGAACATAACCTGAAAAATATTAATGTTGAAATACCCAAAAACAGCTTGACTGTTATCACCGGGCTTTCAGGATCAGGGAAATCAACTCTGGCATTTGATACATTGTATGCAGAAGGCCAACGAAGATATGTTGAATCCCTTTCAACCTATGCAAGACAATTTTTAGGCCGGATGGACAAACCAGATGTAGATGCGATTATCGGGCTTAGCCCTGCCATATCCATTGAACAAAAAACTGCCAGCCATAATCCCAGGTCCACTGTTGGTACTGTCACTGAAATTTATGATTATCTAAGATTATTATTTGCAAGAATCGGCACACCTTATTGTTATAAATGCGGATTGCCTATTTCTTCCATGTCAATTGACCAAATCACTGACAGGGTCATGGGAGTTGATGAAAATTCAAAAATTATGATCTTAGCTCCTTTAATCAGTGGACAAAAAGGCTCACACGAAAAATTATTTGAAAAAATAAAAAAAGATGGTTTTGCCAGAGTCAGAGTGAACAATGAGATCTATTTAATGGATGATCTTGTGCAATTGGATAAAAATAAAAAACACACCATAGATGCTATTGTTGATAGACTGGTTATTAAAAATGGGATTGAGAAACGCCTGAGTGACTCATTGGAACTTGCCCTTTCATTATCAGGAGGACTTGTAACACTGCTGGATATCACCCATAACAAAGAAACCCTTTTCAGCGAAAAAGCTTCCTGTGTAAGTTGCAACGTAAGTTATCCTGAATTCACACCAGCGTCTTTTTCATTTAACTCTCCCCAGGGTGCCTGTAAAAAGTGTGGGGGCCTTGGATCAGTCACCCAGTTTGACCCGGAACAGATTGTACCGGATCAAATGCTTTCATTGCGGCAAGGTGCTATTTTACCATGGGAAAACAGAGATTCCGTTCAGTTTATGGAATTTTTAGATGCTTTAGTAACCCACTATAAAGAAGATATTTATACCCCCTTTAAAGATCTTTCTCCTGAATTCCAAAACGTTTTGCTATTTGGTTCAAAAAAAGAAGAGATCTCCTTTTATATTGAAAGAATGGAGAAAAAAATTGTGTATAAAAAAACCTTTGAAGGTGTGATCCCAAACCTGAAAAGACGATATAATAACACTGATTCCAACTATATAAGAGAAGAAATAAAAAAATTCATGAATTTTAAACCCTGTTCTTTTTGTAATGGATCAAGGCTCAACAAAGCATCTGGATCTGTAAGAGTTGGTGATAAAAGCATCTGGGAGATCACGTCTCTTTCAATACAAAATTCTGCTAAGTACATCTCATCCTTACACCTTTTGGGTAAAGACAAAATTATTGCAGCAAAAATTATCAAAGAACTGGCAGAACGTTTAAGTTTTCTACAAAATGTTGGACTGGAATATCTTACCCTTGGCAGATCGGCTGCCACCCTGTCTGGAGGCGAAAGTCAGAGAATCCGTCTTGCAACCCAAATAGGATCCAAACTCACAGGAGTTATTTATGTCCTGGATGAACCCAGTATCGGACTTCATCAAAAAGACAATGCAAGATTATTGACAACCTTAATGAATCTTCGAGATCTTGGCAACACAGTATTAGTTGTTGAGCATGACGAGGAAACGATTCTGTCCTCTGACCATGTTATTGATATTGGACCTGCAGCAGGAATAAATGGTGGTGAAATTATTTTTTCAGGTCCTCCTGAAGAACTTGTCAAAAATGAAATATCCTTAACCGGTCTTTATCTGTCCGGTAAAAAAAACATACGAATTCCTAAAAAAAGAAGACCTGGTAATGGAAAATTATTAACTATTTATCAGGCAAGTTCAAATAATCTTAAGCAGATTGATGTCTCTTTTCCTTTGGGGTGTTTTACCTGTGTAACCGGTGTCTCTGGCTCTGGAAAATCCACCCTTGTTCTATCCACACTTTTTCCTATCCTTGCAAACCGGATCAATCGGTCCAGGAAAACTGTTGGAAAATTTAAAGAAATCAAAGGGCTTGAACATCTTGATAAAGTGATTCACATTGATCAATCCCCAATTGGAAAAACACCCAGAAGCAACCCGGGTACTTATACTCAGATATTTAACCCGATCAGGGAACTATTTTCCAAAACCCGGGAATCCAAAGCCAGGGGATACAAACCCGGGCGTTTCAGTTTTAATGTTAAAGGTGGCCGGTGTGAAGCTTGCACTGGTGATGGTATAATTAAAATTGGAATGCATTTTCTACCCGATGTTTATGTGGATTGTGATATCTGTAATGGAAAACGATATAACAGAGAAACCCTTGATATAAAATATAAAGGTAAAAATATTGCCCAGGTTTTGGATATGACCATTAATCAATCTATTCGTTTTTTTGAAAATATCTCATCTATTAGAACCAAACTTGCAACCCTGATTGAAGTGGGACTTGGATATATAAAACTGGGACAAGCTGCAACGACTCTGTCTGGAGGAGAGGCCCAAAGAATAAAATTGGCAAAAGAACTGTCAAAAAAAGGAACGGGTAAAACAATCTATATACTGGATGAACCCACCACCGGGCTTCATTCTGATGATATTAACAAATTATTATTTGTTTTAAATAAACTGGTTGATTCAGATAATACTGTGATTGTAATCGAGCACAATCTTGATGTAATTAAATGTGCTGACCATATCATCGACCTTGGACCGGAAGGTGGAGATAAAGGTGGCAAAATAATTGCTTTGGGAACACCCGAGGAAATCGCTCAAAATAAAAAATCATACACTGGCTATTATTTAAAAAAAACATTAGACAAATTAAATCATTAGTAGTTAAACAATAAAATTTTTATTTCATAATACAGATATCTGAATCACAGGAACAGGCACCATCTATTTCACATGCATATGCAATTCTTGAAGCTTTATCAAACATTGCCTCATTAATCGGTTTAAATGAAAAAGATGATATTTTTTTCTCTACAGATTTCTTGTCCGGTAAATTTTTTAACCCGGTTGAGATTACTTTTCCTGAATCCCCTTCAAGGATCTCGGCATCCTCGCCATTGGTAATGACAACAATCGGAATCTGGTAAGGTTTAATTATCCTTGATAGTGCCAGGGTGGAGAGTCTTCTGGTGACAATGGATCCGGGTGCAAATTTTATCAATGCAATGATTTTTTCATTAACATTGACCAAAAAATCAATTTTTATGGCCGCCTTTTTTGGCCCTGCAATAACCTCAAGAGGGATATTGCTTTTAATCTCTGTTTTTTTAAATTTGCAGTCTATTACAAGTTGTCCGGCAATTTTCTGCCGGAATCTTTCATCAAGTGTGTCCGGTAAAACTATACCTGTCAAAAAATCATTGAGCTTTCCAAGAACCAGATGATGGGGATTTGATTGATTTTCCATATATTTTATTTAATACCCCTTCTTTAGTTTATTAATCCGGATTCAACAATATCAGAAATAATTTAAATCCTGTTTCTCATGTTGTGTCGGATTATATAATATTCTTTGTCTTGAACAATAAATTTAAGAATCAAAAAAGAGTTTACAAGTTTTAGTTGAAAAATTTAATCTTAAAAAACCTTCTGTAAAAAAAAGACCGGTTTCAGCTAATTGCAGGAGAACGAAGACTCAGAGCCATTAAA
>JABIYQ010000412.1 GCA_018702715.1 Desulfobacula sp.
ATAATCCTTTAATCTTTTTACCACCACATACTGCCCCATTTTAAAGGAATCAATGGTAAAGCCGGAACTTCCCAGGGGAATTTGGGTGGTGGGCTCGGAAAAATCTCTTGTTTCCCAATAATGCTTTGGCAAAACGGCAAGACTTGCAAGGGAGTGCAAAAGATCCAACTGGCTTTTTTTAAGAGTGAATTTTACTTTGTGGGAATCTAAAGCCTCAACATGGGCGACATTTTTATAATAGCTTTTAAACTGGGGAACCCCTTGTGTCATAAACTTGTTAAAGGTAAATACCACGTCCTGGGCCGTAATGCTTTTTCCATCCTGAAATTTTGCCTTTTTATTGATGGTGAAAATAATCCATGTATGGTCTTTTGAATATTCGATTTGCCGGGCAATTAAGGGGTAGAGTACATCTATTTCATCATCGGAAGCAGTCATAAGGGTGTCATAGAGCTGCTCACTTCCCTGGGCGGAATCGCCTCTCTGGGCATATCTATTGAAACTGTCAAAGGTGCCTGTGGTGGAAAGAGTTACAGATCCGCCCTTGGGAGCATTGGGGTTTACATAGTCAAAATGGGTAAATCCTTTGCCATACTTAGGTGTGTCTCTTAAAGAGAAATTACTGGATATAATTGAATTTTCATCTGCCAGGCAAATTCCAGCCATTGCAAAGATGATGAGAGTAATGATTATTTTTTTCACAATTGGCCCCTTAAGTTTGTTGCTGTGATACTAATTTTTATTTTAGACTGTTTTGCAATTATGAACAAGGAGGAAAAAGCTTATTTTTTACAAGTTACCAATTAATTAATTATTTAATCAATTTAAAATCGCCTTTAATGTTGTTATGGATATTTGCCCGGCTTTTTATTACCGACTTGTAATTAACAGGCGAATACCATATTTTAGAATAATTATGAACACAAATCAGCAAACATACTGGGATAAAGCAGCTTCTAAAAAAAAGTTTACAACCCCTTTTCGCATGGACAGGTTTACATCTTATGTGTCAAAAGAATCCATTATCCTGGATGTGGGATGCGGATATGGACGAACCTTAAATGAACTTTATCAGGAAGGGTTTAAGAAAATTTGCGGAATTGATTTTTCACAAAAAATGATAGAAAGAGGCAAAAATCTTTATCCCTATCTGGATTTAAAAAAATGTACAGGCACGTTTGCTTTTAAAGATAATACCTTTGATGCTGTGGTTTTGGTTGCGGTTTTAACATGTATTGTAAAAGATGAAGACCAGGTTAAGCTTTTGGATGAAATCGAGCGGGTGTTAAAACCCCATGGGATTTTATATATAAATGATTTTTTGATCAACCAGGATAAGCGTAATATAGAACGCTATAATTCTTATCAAAAGATTCATGGGGTTTATGGTGGGACCTATGGGGTATTTGAGCTTGATGAAGGGGCAATTCTACGTCATCACACAATAGATCATTTGTTTTATTTGAGCAGAAACTTTGAGAACATGCAGTTTGAAGAACTTGTTTATACCACCATGAACAAGCATTCTTCCAATGGATTTTATTATCTGGGAAAGTTAAGGATGAAAGATGAAATTACTTAAACACAATTTTAATTCAATTGATAAAGTTTGTATTCTGAAAAGTAAAAGAAATGATTGAAATTGAATGGGAAATAAAAACATTTAAAGCGCTTGATACAGATGAATTGTATGAGCTGTTAAGGCTTAGAGTCGATGTCTTTGTGGTTGAGCAAAACTGCCCATACCCTGAGATTGACGGCAAAGACAGTCATCCTGAAACCCTTCATCTTATTGGGAAAAATAAAGATGGGAAAATTGTGGCATATTCAAGAATCCTGCCGCCGGGTTTAAGTTACAAACAGGTCAGTATGGGCCGGGTGGTGGTGGAAAAAAACAGCCGGGGGCAGGGGATCTTTGATATCTTGCTTAAAAAAGCCCTTGATCAGATCAATCGCATCTGGCCAAATGAGAGTATCCAGATCGGGGCGCAGATGTATTTAAAGGATATTTATCAATCACATGGATTTGAGCCAGCATCCAAAAGTTATATTGAAGACGGAATACCGCACCTTGACATGATCAGGAAATGAGAATTATTTTTTTGGAAGCCTTATCACAAGCACGGGCTTCTCGCTTTGTTTGACAACTTTCCTTGCTGTGCCGCCAATAAAAGCATCTTCCAGTATATTGTGTCCGTAACTGCCCATAACAATCATATCAGCATTGATTCCTTTTGAAGTATTAATGATCTCTTCAGGCGGATTCCCTCTTATTACCAGGATATCTTCAACCAGAAGGCGGCAGGAATCAATTTCAGAATTCATTTCCCGGCAAAAGCCTTCCAGCCGTGCTTTTGTTTTTTCGGTTACATAATTGAGTCTTTCAAGTTTAAGTTTGTCCCATTCTTTTTGCCCTATGGTCTCTTTGACCTCGGTTTCCACAAGATGACTCATATTTTCCATGACATACAGAATAGTCATCATGGCACCATAGCGCTGTGCTAAGTCAGCAGCATACCCAAAAGCATGCCTGGCACTTTCGGAAAGATCTGTTGCATATAGTATTTTTTTTATCTCGGGGACCATGTTATCCTCCTTTTAGTTTGTGGATAAAATATTTGGTACAATGACTGATGATTGAAAAAGATCAAGTTATTCTATAAATACTCATCTCCAAACCGTTTTTCAAGGTCCAGGTCTTATTTAGCCTATCTGCTTTATATTTTTCTGTTACTTTTCTTGACCAAAAAAAATTCCTTATCTACTATTATTGATCAAAAGCAGAATGTAATTTTGAATAGACATCAAAATGGGTTTAAACAATTCCATCTTCAAAAATAGGTTTTTTTAGCAGCACTCTTTCCGGGCTGAAAATAGACAGGTCCAGGACCGGTTTCCTTTTCAGGATCAATTCCGTCATGTATCGTCCCACAGCAGGGCCTTGCTGCAATCCATGGCCTGAAAAACCATTGGCAAGATAAAAACCGGAAAGCTGTGGCCACTCCCCTAAAATGGCATTGGCATCCAGGGTATTGACTGCATAGAGTCCGGCCCACCCTTTAATAAGCTTTAGTGATTCAAATACGGGTGCAAAATCATAAAGTTCTCCCCATAAATGTTCAAACCGATCATCCTCCCATGTAAAATCAAATCCTATGGGGTCTTCTTCCATTGATTTTCCAAGTAAAAGAAGGCCACCCGTTTCCGTTCTAAAATAGAATCCAGATGGTAGAACAGTCAAAGGAAGAGGGCCGTCAGGTTTAAACTTGGGTGTGACGGCAAATACCTGACGTTTTACAGGGTTGACGGGGAGTTCAATGCCTCCGGTTTTAACAAGCCGGGCTGCCCATGCCCCTGTACAATTAACTATTTGGGAAGAAAAAAATGTTTCTCCCAAAATTGTTTTTACACCTTGAATGGTGGTCATGGTTCCACCCGGATTTTTGTTTGTGAGCAGTTCAACCACCTCATCCTGTATGAATTGAGCACCCATGGATTTTGCTTTGGATTTATACCCCATTAATACGGCATAGGCATCAAAATGGCCATCTTCCGATCCAAAGGTGCCGCCCACAATTCCTTCTAAATTTTCATAAATGGGATATTTTTGCTTTATTTTTTCAGGAGACCACCATTCTATGGCACATCCCAGATCTTTTTGCATATCATATGCTCTTCGGGCGGCAGGTTCCATTTTTTTGTCATGCAAAAACAGATTGCCTTCCCTGCGATAAAAAATAGCAGGTTTTACCCCGTCAACAGCCATTTCATCTTCAAAATTTTCAAGTATTTTAAAGGCGTATTGGGAGATTAAGACATTTTCCTTCAGGCTGAACTGGATCCTGGCATTCACCATGGATAGGGCCGTGGATGCTTTTTCATAACCCAGGTCTTTTTCTATGACAAGCACTTTTAAAGACGCATCCGCCATCATCAGATGATAGGCTGTTGAAGAGCCCATAATGCCGCCACCGATAATAATAACATCAAAATTTTTTGGTTTCATAATATAGCCACCATTGGCCGTGTTTCCTTTTTGATTTTTAAAATTTATCGTACGGGAACAATTTCTAGCCAGTAACCATCCGGGTCATTAATGAAATAAATCCCCATATCTTTGTTCTCATAACAGATGCAATCCATTTTTTTGTGAAGTTTGTATGCAGCATCAAAATCTGATGTTTTAAATGCAATATGAAACTCTTCATCACCTAAATCATAAGGCCGGTCCATTTCTTTCATCCAGGTAAGTTCAAGTTTGTTCCGGGTTGAACCATCACCTAAAAAAATAATAATATAGCTGCCGTCTTCTGCTTCTTTTCTTCTAATTTCTTCTAATCCAAGCGCTTTATTATAAAATGCCAGACTCTTGTCAAGATCCAGTACATTAATATTGAAATGGTCGATGGTGAATTTCATGGTTATTCCTTTTCTTTAAAGGTTATTTGAGTGG
>JABIYQ010000160.1 GCA_018702715.1 Desulfobacula sp.
ATTATATACGGACCGGGTTGTTTTTACCCCTTCGGCAACCATTCTCATTTCAGAAATAATATCATCCAGTTTTTTACCTTCCCCGATCTGTCTGCCCAGAGTATAGTTTCGACTTAAAGCGCCTGTGCAGGTTAATAAGAGATCTCCCACACCGGCAAGCCCGGCCAGGGTAAGAGGATCGGCACCCAGCTTAGTTCCCATCCTGTTCATCTCCGTAAGGCCCCTGGTAATAAGGGCAGCCCTTGGATTAAGACCCATTTGCATTCCATCACAGATACCAGCTGCTATGGCCACAACATTTTTCATGGCACCCCCTATCTGGGTGCCTATGGGATCATCATTGACATACACCCTGAAAGTCGGGCAGGAAAATATTTTCTGCACATAATCAGATACTTTCCTGCTGGTTGATGCTGCTGCAACAACTGTGGGAACCTTATTGGCAACTTCCTTGGCAAAGCTTGGGCCTGATAGAACAGCGAAATTTTCTTTGGGTAGAAAATCGATTTTTTCTGCAAGGATCTGGGTCATTGTCATATGCGTTTTATTCTCAATCCCCTTGGATGCTGTTACAACGACAGTCCCGGGACTGATAAAATCTTTCATCCGGCCTGCAACATCCCTCATGCAGTGTGAGGGAACCACAACGAGTACAAGATCTTTATCTTTTACAACAATTTCAAGGTTATTGGAGGGAATAATATTTTCCGGCAGTTTCACATAAGGAAGGAAAACCTTATTTTCCCTGTTCTTTTCAATCTGCTCTTTTACTTCCGGTTCAAACACCCATAGATCCAGAACAAATCCTTTATCGGCAAGCAATTTGGCAAGAGCAGTTCCCCAACTTCCTCCACCAACAATGCCTATCCTGGTTTTTGCTGTGTCCACCTTTTTGCTCATGATTTACACTTTCCTTTCATTTCCGACAAAAGAATGTTGTTAAATACATCATCATCAAATTGTGCATAAATAGGTTTTATACATCAGATCATAATAGTGATCAACTTTATTTTGCAGCAATATAGTCAGGTTTTCACAGACAAAAATCCTGGCACAGCAGAAAATAAATTATCAGGCCATCCATAAGTTAATGATTAATATTTTAAAAATCCGAGTAAAGCAAATTTAAACATTTTTAATTTATATATAATTTTTTATATGTAAATATTTTTTTTAGTCTATCAAGAATTATTTAAATTTTCTTTTTTATTCTTGAATCTGTATCATAAAATACTTTTAATATTTCCTGGGTACCCAAATATTTGTCAATTTCTTTTAATCTTTCAGGACTGCACTGAGAAAAGAGAATGGATTTTTCTTTTTTTCCAAACCGCAACCTTTGCAGCAATATCCTGTCAAGGACTCCATCCTTAAATAAAAACAAAAAATCCTTTCCCGTTCTGCCGGGACAAATCCAGAAATCTGAGGACAATAAATCCGCTTCCATTTTAAAGAGCTTTCTTGATTGAAGCTCAAAAACCCTATCCGGATTACACGCTTTTATAGTTCTGATGGCTTTTTGCCTATTGATTTTTTTTAACACATGTTCTTTTGAAAACCCGATTTTAAACTCATCATATCCTTTTTGAGTATATGAATAGATACCAGACGGATGCACGGCCAAAAGCTCTATTAACGCGGCAAAAATTATAAGGCCGACACCAAAGGACACTTGCAAAAGAGTCTGTTTTACATTTCTTTGTTTTTTCATACCCCCTCTTTTATTTGCCTGAATATTTTTGGAATCTATCTTTACAATATTTTTATGGCTTTTAATATATTGAATACTATATATTTATCGCTGTAGGGTCCACTCAAAAATTATAAAAGCTCAGACTTAACTTGTAAAACAGTTCCGGGAAATGATCTTGATTGCCAGGGGACTTAAGGCAGATATCTACCCAAATCCACCATCAAATTTTCATTTACCGGCTGGACCATGGGGTTGTGCACCATCCCTGGCCCCGCAGGGCCTTAGGATAGTGCACTATCCCTGGCCATCAGCAAGGTGCCGGATGCAAGGCGACAAGGAGTGACGAGTGAGGCGTATAAGTCATACTCCGCAGGGAGGAACGACTGCAGTCAACGCAGCAGGTGGTACCTTGATGGTGGATCAGGGTCTATAAATCATCTTGACATAACACTGGGGTATGCGGTATTTTTACCCTATACTTGCTGTATCTGAACCTCAGTCTGTCCTCTTATTTTTTTGGTCTGATCCGTATCTTGTTTTGTCGACTTCTCCACACTTTTGTTTCTTGTTAATAAATACATTATATTTTTATTAACCACCAAAAAAAAGGAGAAAAATCATGAGAGTACAACCAAAAAAAATAATGTGTGCAATCGATTTTTCAGACTTTTCCAACATTATTCTTGCCCATGGCAAATCTTTGGCATCCCAATTTGGTTCAAGCCTTTGTTTATGCCATGTTGTAACAGGAACACTTATGGTGTCAAGTCTTGGGCATTCCTATATTCATTACACAGATATTGAAACTGATCGTATGCATTCAGCAAAGGAAAAGCTTGAAAAAATGGCCGATGAGCTTGATATTGAATGTGAAGTCATTGTCTCATCCGGGCATGTAGCAGATGAAATTGATCAATTAGTCCGTAAAAACAATATTGATATGGTAATTGCCGCAACACATGGTGGATCAGGCATAAAACGTTTTTTGGTAGGTTCGGTCACAGATAGACTTGTAAAAATTTTGCAATGTCCCCTTCTGGTTCTGATTACAAAAGAAGAACATTTAACTTCAGAGATTGAAAAAAATTTAAAATTAAAACGTATTCTTGTGGGATGCGATTTTTCTCCTGACTCCAGGCTTGCTTTTGATTATGCTCTAAGCCTTGCCCAAGAATTTCAAACACAGCTTTACCTTGCCCATGTTGTAAGGCCTACCGAACAAATTGAATTACCTGCCTCAGACTATATAAAAATACAAGGCGGTGACTATACCAACTGGACCCGGGCTGAATATCTGGATCTTCAAAAAAATAAAACGGATGAACATTTGAAAAATAAAAATTCTTTATTCAGCCGCCTTGAAAGACAGCTTTCTTATATGATTCCTGAAGACAGCAAAAACTGGTGTACACCCATTAACACTGTACTTGAAGGTCAGCCTTATAAAGAATTGATCGACTATGCTGAACAAAAGGAGATGGATATGATCGTAGTTGGGGTTCACGGTCACAGTCTTTTGGAACGCTTTATAGTTGGTTCTACAGCGGAACGAGTCATCAGTCAGGCTTGCTGCCCTGTTCTTGTGGTCAGACAGATCTCGTGAAATTTAATCTTCTTTTTCTTTTTTCATATGCATCCCAAAAGCCAGCATCATCTGATTTCTGTCTTCCATCTGGAGGCATGCCTCAAGTCCGCCGGCATCAATATTAATATTAATGGCCTCTTTGGTCATACGAAGTCCCAAAGGATTCTTGCTTGCCATAACCTTAGCTAACTTAGTTGCGATTTCAATCATTTCTGTCTTTTGAACGATCCTGCTGGCAAACCCCAGGTTCATAGCCTCTTTGGCATTCATCCAATTTCCAGTCAAAAGGAATTCATTGGCTCTTCCTGAGCCGATAAGTCGGGGAAGGAAATAAGAGGCAGCCATATCAGCACCGCCTAATCCAATGTTTATATATGCTGCACAAAACTTAGCATCTTCAGCTAAAATCCTTATATCCGAAGCCATTGCCAGGGAAAATCCAATTCCTGCAGCAGCTCCATGGACACAACAAATAACAGGTTGGGGAATTTTTCTAAGACCCAGCATCATTCTTGATAACCTTACCTGGGCATTATAGGCGTCCACAGGCTGCATATCAAAAATTTGCGGACCAAATGTCTGCATATCAAGACCTGCACAAAAACCCTTGGCATCCCCTCCATCAAGAATAATGACGGAAACACTGTTATCATACATTCGTGCATTAATAAATTCTTCAAACTCAACCATCATTTCTTTATCAACTGCATTGTATTTGTCGGCCCTGTTTAATGTTAGATAACCAATTGGGCCTTCTTGTTTAAATATAATTTTATTCATTTATATTTCCTTTTTTAATCTTTGAAATATTGGGTCTTCATATTTACAGTAAGATTATCATTGTCCATGAGTCGTGTTGCCAATCCATAGGTTTTTGGCAGTTCATATCTGAAAAAATAATTCATTGTAAAAAATTTGCCTTTATAAAAATTTCTATCTTTCTTCGAGCAGTTTTCAGACAATGCTTTTTGTGCTGCAATGCCCTGGATCAGCCATTGCCATGAAATAACGATCAAACCATAGTATTCAAGAAAAAGACTTGCATCGGAAAGATAGACATCTATTCCTTTTTCTCTGGCAACATTAAAAAGAAATCCTGCAACCTTTTCAAGCTGTTTCATTGCCCTTTGAAGCTCTTTGGCAAATAGCTCAAGCTCAAAAATTTGTATGGCATCTCTTATGGTCAACCTTACTTCTTCAATAAACAAAAGAGCTGCTTTACCATTATTCATTACAAGTTTTCTTCCCAGAAGATCCATGCCCTGGATACCCGTTGTGCCTTCATGTATGGCATGGATCCTTATATCCCTGAAATATTGTCCAACGGAAAAGTCTTCACAATATCCATAACCGCCGAAACACTGTATTGCACTACTTATGGAAGAAATACCATATTCTGATGGAAATGCTTTTGCTATAGGTGTTAAAAGATCCAGTAAAAGCCCATACTTTTCTTTTTCATCCCCATGGGACACTTTTTTAAGATCTGCATACATGCAGCACTGGAGGATGAGAGAAAAAGAGCCCTCAACAATGGATTTCTGAAAAAGAAGCATTCGTTTGACATCTGCATGCTCAATAATCGGTATCTGTTTGATCAAAGGGTCCTTAAGAGTGACAGGCCTGCCCTGGGGTCTATTTTCAGTATATTCAAGGGCTGCAAGATATGCAGCTGATGCAATGGCACAGGAAGCTAAACCCACCAGAATCCTGGCCCCATTCATCATTTGAAACATCTGGCTAAGACCTTTATTCTCTTTACCCACTAGCCATCCAAAACAATCATCTTTTTCACCCATTGATATCTCGGCCGCAGGTGTACCCCTGTAACCCAGCTTATGATAAATGGTGGCCACTGTTATATCATTAAAAATAAGATTACCTTTTTCATCAATTCGTTTTTTAGGAACCACAAACAAAGATATGCCTTTTGCTCCGGCAGGGGCATTATCAATTCTTGCCAGCATAAGGTGAATGATGTTCTTGGCACCATCATGATCTCCTGCCGATATAAAGGTTTTCACGCCTTTTATTTTAAAACTCCCGTTTTGGTCTGGAAAGGCAGTTGTGGTAATGTCTGATAAAGAGCTTCCGGCCTGGGGTTCTGTCAAAGCCATCGTACCCTGCCATTCACCGTCAAGCATTTTTGGGACGTATGTATCAATAAGTTTTTGGCTGCCAAAAGAGGTAATTAATTCCGCAGCCCCGCTTGTAAGTTCAGGAAAGGCACATGCAGAATAATTTGATGCTGCAAAAATAAAACTGGTTGTTCCTCTTATAATAAAAGGGATCTGGTCACCACCATTGGCTTCTGAAAACCCGGACGCAATCCATCCGCCCTGTCCAAACTCCTTCATGATTTTTTTTACAGCTTTATGGACTTTAACCTGACCATCCTCAAGCACAGGCTGATTTTTGTCCATTTCTTCAAGAACAGGATACATTAACTTGTTGGCCAGTTTCAAAGCTGCATCAATCACCATATCAAACATTTTTTCATTGTGCTTGCAGTAATAGTCATAATCCGTTAGAGCCTTTGAATCAAAAACCTCTTTGATCATAAAGCGGATATTTCTTAGGCTGACAAATTTTGACATTTATATCCTCCAGAAAGATTTTTTTTATCACCATTAGGTAATAGTATAATATGACTCATCAAATTCCGGTTTATTTTCGAACCGTTTCATAAAAAAGGCCCCTTCCATTTCAAAATTGGTAAAAAAGGACGGATCTATATCAATGCCGATACCTTTCAAGGCCCTGGCCGCCTGACCCGGGTCCGGTGGGCAACCTTTTATTTTGACAATTTCCCCGGATACTTCATGGTTTTTGTTAAGCGCGCATAAGCACTGGCCCACCAGAATACTTTTTTTTGCGTCCTTACAAGGCCTCATTCGTTTGCCCGTTAAAAATTCCACATCATCAAAGGGTTCACCTTTGTAGGACATGGCGATTATGGTTAAAAGCTTGCCTACTAAAGCCGAGCAATAAGTACAAAGGCTGGTATCGAATTTATGAAAGGCAAGGCCCTTTATTCCCATTTTTTCCATGGATTTAGGCAGGGTATTCTCCTTGTTATAGGAAAAGGTATATTTATGAAAAGCAGCTACATCTTCAATTTTCTCACCGAGAATATCTATATCACAAAGATCGCTTGATACCCCCTGGTCTGCTGCTGCCTTTACAAGATAGGGTATGTCACAAGGATCATGGCCTAGCACGCTTGCTCCCACCATGTCAGCGGCAAGAAGATTGGAAGAAACAATAACAAGATCGCTTCGCCTGGGTTTGCCGTCAAAGGAAGGTCCCCGCTCCATGGTATAAACGCCATCTATTATTGTGGCCGATGGGGGCAGAAGATTTGGAAGGCGTGAGATCATGTATCCCAAATCTTTCTTATGGTCTGCGCTATGGCATTTTTTCCGGGAACCAACATTTAAAAACCCTTTAAGATTTTTAATTCCAAGACTCACCTTGACCTGTGCATGGGTCTTTAAAACCGGCACATTTACCAGAAAATCCGAGTCCAAAAGATCAGTGCTCAATTTAAGACTCAGTCCATCTGCAATTTCTATTTTTTGAAAGGGCCTCTCCCAGGCATCTGCAAGCTTGACCCCATATCTTTTTTTCAATTTATGATATCCCAGACCCTCAAAGGATTTTTGCCCGATATTTTTTTGCATAGGGTCCATCTGAAGACTTCCCTCGGCAATGGTAATATCATTGACTCCATATTCCTTAAGCAGGATCACGACCTCTTCCATAATGGTAGAGGTGGTAATCACGCCCCATTTGGGATAGGGCGTGTCAAGCCATACCACAATATTAGGTTTAATCACTACTTTTGCATTTAAAGGAAGATACTCAAAAGCGTTAACGCTTTTAACCGCCTTTTTAACAGTCTCACTATTTTTTTCAAACTTATGAATGGCAACTTTGATATTGTTCATGGTCATTTTCCTTTCTTTTTGAAGTATTACTATCAAATCATAAAATTCGATACAATAATTACTTTCAATTGAGGGTTTACACCCTAATGTTGCAAAAACCAAGATTTTCTATATCAACCAATTTGACACACTCTTTAAAGTTGGACATAGTAATTTATCATTGCTATATTATTTTCTTACAGTATGGACCAAAAGAATATTCATTTTTTTAAATAGTTAGGACCGCAAATGAAATAAGTTGAACAGAAATAGCACAGGATTGTGGCCCATATACAAGGCGCATTAAAGGTTGCATACTATACGTATTCGGCCTTTGATGCAACAAAGTAGATGGGCCAAAAGACAAGCAATTTCGTTCAAATTATAAACTTTGCGGTCCTAAACAAGGAGAATCACGATGTCACTCTTAATACAAAACGGTTTGGTTGTCACTTCCACGGGCAGTTATACAGCGGATGTATATGTTGAAGATGGTAAAATAAAAACGATAGGTGCTAATTTAGATATTGCAGCAA
>JABIYQ010000154.1 GCA_018702715.1 Desulfobacula sp.
ATATGAGGAAGCAGAAGTGTGAACTTTTCCTCTCCGAACCGGCAGGCAATATCATTGGTCCGCTTGTACTCTCGGAAAAAACCGGCAAGGGTTTTAAGGACCTTGTCACCTGCGATATGACCATGAACATCGTTTGTTTTTTTAAAACGATCAAGATCGGCAAGCATCATCATCATTTCCTGGTTATACCGCCGGGAGCGTTCAAATTCCGCTTCAATGACATCATTAAAATATCTGCGGTTGTAAAGCTGTGTCAAGCCGTCAATGGTTGCCATCTCAATCAATTTATTATTGGCGATTTTCAGTTCAGCCTTCAGGCCTGATTTCTGGAGAACACGTTCAATCAAGCGGAGAGCGGAAGAAGAGTTGAGCAGGCTTTTAGGAAGATAATCAAATGCACCGGCCTGAATGATTTCCGAGGCAATGATGTCGTCTCCCTGTCCTGTCACTATAGCTATGGGCGTATCATATCCGGCTGCCTTAAATTTTGAAATAAAATCAAAACCGTTTCCATCCGGTAGAATATAATCCAAAAGAATGATATCAAAGGGCTGGGCTTTAAGCTTTAAAAAAGCTGTTTCAATATCTTGGGCATGGGACAATTCAATCAAAGGGTTGGAGCTTAAAATTTCCTTTAAGAGAAGATATTCATTTTCTTCATCCTCAATGGAGAGGACACAGATTTTTTGATCAAAATCAATAATGTGTGAATCAAAGGCGTTTGGCTGGACCTGGTCATACCGGATATTTTGAATTTTCTTAACAATTTCAGATATCCGTTTTGCAGATGTATTAATGTCAAAAATAACTTTTGCTTCTTTTTTTTTCAGTTCACCAAATGTCTCCAGAATTTCGATATTGCCCAGAAGCACGGTCAGAGGCTGGTTCAGCTCATGGGCAGTCGCACCGGACAATTGCAGAAGCACCTTTAACCGCTCCTCTTCAATGACTGATTCCTGCTGTACCAGAATTTTTTTGTTGGCTTTTTTTAATCCGCTAACCGTTTGTACAAGTTTTTCCTCCATCCTTTTTCTGTCCGTAATATCCCGGATGGAGGCAAGCCATGAAGGCTTTTCCTCCCAGTTAGTTTCCACTGTCCGCATTTCAGCAATCACGGGATTATCATTGGAGGAAAATAGTTCAATCTCCGTTGTCTCCTTTCCATTTATGGGAAAGCCAAAGGGCTGGCCCAGAAAATCGCCGGATGTGGTCCTAAATAGGGATTCACCGGCCGGGTTGATAAATCGTACAAGACCGGTTGCGTCCAAAATGATGATCGCATCGGTCACGGTCTCAACCAGTTTTCGAAACCGGGCCTCACTTGATTGTTGTAAAAGGGTCTTCTGCCGATCCAACTGAAGAAAAACAGTGACTTTGCTTAATAGGATTTTAGGGTTAAAGGGTTTGACCATGAAATCCACTGCACCTGCATCATAACCTTTGAACACATGGTAATCACTTGAATAGACGGCGGATACAAAGATAATCGGCAGCTCTTTTGTTTTTGTTTCGCTGCGCAGCCACTCAGCCAGTTCATAACCGTCCATCCCCGGCATCTGAACATCAAGAAGGGCCAGGGCAAACTCATGGTTCAGAGAGGCTGCAAGGGCTTCGTTGCCGTTTTGGGCCCGTATGATGTCAGCGTCTGCTTCCTTGAGAATCTGTTCAAGACTGAACAGATTATCCTCTTTATCATCAACAATAAGAATTTTTTGACGTATCATTTTTTACTATTCTTTCAACTCATTCGGTTGACCAATAGTCGTTATTGTACGCACACTGTCAAATCATGGAAAAGTTCGCAATATCCTTGTCAAGACACATAATATGATACAGGAATATATATTGGGGTACAAGATAAAATAAAAGTAAAGAACGTATGGGAGATAAAACCATCGGCCATATATCAAGGGATTCCACTTCAATTCATGCCTGAGAGAAGCCGGCAAAAAAAGCCATCAAAGTTCAAAAACCAAAGAAGAAAAGAGGACGTCTCTTCCTGATAACTATTTCATTTTTTTGCTGATTAAAGCTCAAAGGGGCCTGAAAAATATCCTCATATCCTTGAATATCAATGGGCGAGCCATGTTGAAACCTGACTTCCAGAAGTTTTAAATTATTATCGGCAATACTTTTAAGAATCTGCGATAAGGTACAAAGCAAAGCTTCTGAGATCTGTCTTGTGATATAAAAATGATGAGAAACAGTTTGCAATGAAAGAAAAGCCAGATCAGATTAAATTGATGGGTGGAAATCCTGGCTTCAGCGTCTTTCAAAATTAAGGAATCAATATTTGCATCTTCAAAGGTATTCAAAAGGCCAATCCCATTTTTAGTCATGAATTTAACCAGTATGCGAAGTAAATTTTATGAAGTGAAGGGAGACAGGATAGAAGATGCTTTCAGTCAAGAAAAGTATGAAAAATTATTACAGAGTTGAAATATGCACCTACCTGAGCACGGGCACAACGAGTGCATTCACCTGACCTTACCCGGCAATCTAATTTGATTCATTGTATTGCTAACCATATGTTAATAAAGCATTCAAGTATGTCATTAACACATAGTTATCATAACCTTAACATATTTGTTATTCATACCTTTCCTTCTATTATACTTTTTTCCTTTAAAAATAGCCAGTTGTACATATTTTTATCAAAAAATGAATCCTTGGCATACTTTTTGTTGACAATGGGCCATAGGTAGTTGAGTAACAATAAATAAATTTAATAAAGAGAGGCGATGATGAAAAAAAAAACGAATAAATTATGTATCGCACTAATGGTTGTTGGTTTGTTTATCTTAATTTCGGTCAATGGTGTTTTGGCGAAAGAGGCAAAGAAGGCTGCTGCTAAAGCACCTTCCCTGCAGGAAAAGGCGAAAATGGCCGGCATGGAAGTGGTCGATTATAATTATGTAAAAAAAATGGTTGGAAACGGGGTGGGTGATTTTCAGAAAGTTGTCATTGTTGATGCACGGCCTGCACGATTGTATGTCAAAGGGCACATTCCAACGGCTGTCAATCTTGAGCAAATGAAGTTTAAAAAATCTTACCCATCCTTTGCAGCCTTGAATATCCCCAAGAATACCGAACTTATCTTCGGGATTGGCAAAGATTGCCCCCTAAGCTACAAAGACGCCATGGCGTTGAAAAAATTTGGCTACACCAACATGAAACTTTATATAAAACCGGCCATCTGGATCTCCACTGACTATATGGAAATCGGAACCAAGGGCGCTCAGAAATTATTTACCAAAAAGGCCGTTTTTGTTGATGTACGACCAACCGGCGATTTTAGCAAAGGGACGATCCCCGGAGCGGTCAATATTTCATCCGATACACTGGCGAAGGCTGGAGATTCCCTGCCCGTTGATAAAGCGCAGCCATTGGTGGCCTTTGGCGCCGGTGCAGGCGATACAGCACCGCATATGGCAGCCGATCAGCTCAAAAAGATGGGTTATAAAAAAGTTTTTGCATATGTACCGGGCTATTCAGCCTGGGAGACACCGGCCGCAAATTAGCCTTTATCCTAACATTGAAATGCCGCGCCCCAGAATGACGTCGGGGCGCCGGTGGATCTAAAAACAAGCGACAAATTAGCAACACTAAAGAAGGAGCATTATGAAACGCACAACAGCAGTGGTTTTTTTCTTTTTTTCCCTCATGGTGATGACAGGGTTTGCCAACATCTGTCTTGTCGGAACGGCACGTGCGGCAGCGCCGGCAGTGGCATCTGTTCCCGGCGGCGAAGACGAAGGCATGGTCGATACTGCCTGGTTTAAAAAAATGATCGCAGACATTCCGGCAAATGTGGCCATCGTAGATGTACGATCACCTGCGGAGTTTGCAGGCGGCCATGTTAAAGGCGCCATCAATCTGCAAGCGGAGATTATTTTTAACGAGGGGGGCTGTCAGAAAATGATATCGCAGCTGCCCCGGGACAAGTTTGTCATTTTTCATTGCCTTGGCGGCAGCAAATCCGGGGGAGTCTATTTCGAACTGAAGGAAAGCTGCGAGTATTCCGGCATTGACAAAATGTTTTATCTAGGCGCTGAAATCTCGTTCAATGACGGAAAAGTGTCGATCGAAGAATAAGGTTTTCAAACAGCTGAACTGTAAGCCGAATGCGTTATCACGCCTTATAGTAATTAAGATAGGAGTACCAGAAGTTGCTTTCTGCCAAGTCAAGTATCGAAAAATGTTAAAAAATTAAAATATGCAATTACCCAGCAACACCCACAAGATATTGTGGGTGTTGCTGGGTAAGCTCACTGTGACTGAAAGAAAATATGGTTATAAACCGACTGGGTGCATATTTCAACTTTTGTATTTTTTTATACTTCTCTTGACTAAAAGCAACTTCCTATCTACATCTACTGAGATTCAAGGAACAACTTTATTGTCTATCTTTGCTTTCTGTGTTTTTTAGTCATGAATTTAACCAGTATGCGAAGTAAATTTACGGAAACGGAAGTACTTTTTTTTAGAATAATCAATCTTTTGGATTCCAATTATGGTTCTGTAACTATTCGTATCTTAACAGAAACACACCAGTAAATATTAAAAATAGTGGCTATCAGCACTAAATACAGATCATACCGGTCATATACTTAACAGCATATCCTCCAATAAATACCCTTTCTTCCAGGAGTTTACAAAAAAGGTCACCCCCTCTTTGGGAAGCTTGGCAGGCATGAATCTTTGACTTTTTAAGCTGATTCGTCCAATAGGGTACCAAAGCACAGTGAATAGATCCAGTTATGGGATCTTCTTCAATAATAAATATTTTTTTAGGGTGTTGTTTCAACCCCTGCAATAAAAGTTTTGGCGGGTTTTGGCAGGGTATCATGGGATATGCCGGAAAATCCATTTCCAAAAATAAATCTTTTCGTGTGACGATCAAAGGCCCGATTTTATTTGATGTAATCAAACTTTTTCTTAGATCGGATTAATTGCCCATATTGTCGAATCCAGTCCAATTCTTCCTGAGCCAAAGCTCCCTGCTGTACTGCTCGAAAATTCATTTTTAGCTGTTCTCTGTTTTTCGGTCCTGTCAGAGCCAGGTGAACATTAGGATTTGATAAAACAAATCGATAGCAGAGTTCAGGTGTCAAAGGGGGCATTTGGGCACTCTCTTTGCTACCCGGCCAGGGCGGCATTTCAATACCTTTTACAGGGTTGATTAACTGCTGCCAGGCCAAGGCTGTATAACTCACCACACAAGGATTGCGTTGTTTTAAATGAGGGAAAATATCTTCTTCTGCACCCGTATGTTTTGCATTGTAGCGTATCATCAGCAGATCGAGTTCTGAGTCCAGGGCCAATTGTCCCGCCCTTTTCCTATCATGGATGCTGGTTCCAATGGCCTTTATTTTACCTTCCTGTTTCAGTTTGAGCAAGGAATCAATAACGCCCCGGCTATAACTGGATGTCCGTCCCAGCCAACCCAGTTTGAAAACATCCAGGTAATCAGTATTTAATTTGGACAAAGCTTTTTCAATACTTTGGCGCACCTGCCAGCCAAAAAATCCCCAACCCAGAAAAGACACCACATTATTCTCTCTATCTTTTCTGATTGTTTCTTTAATCCCTGCTGTAACTTTTTTAAAACTAGCACCCCAAACCCAGTAATTAGCTCCCTGATCCGCTGCCCATTCGATATCTGAAGAATCTATTCCGTAGTTGCCGGCAATACCCATCCTGAAAACGCGTTTCTCAATTACAGGTAAATGGCTGAATGAAAAATTACTATCAAAGCTATCTTTTTTTGATGTCATTGAATCTCCCTATATTATGTACGAATAAAATTGATAATTTCAAATATATACACAGCCGGCAATTTTGTATATCAGAATTCTTTATTAGATGAACTCTATGTTTTGCAGGCATGTTGTAAAAATTTATACAGCTCATGGTAAAAGCTTTTTGGATTATCGTTCATGGGAAAGTGGCCGCTGTTTTTTATCATAACTTTTTGGATATCGCCAATAAGGTTTAATACGGGTAAATCCGCATTTTTATCTCCAAAAAAATAGGCCTTTCGACAATTAAGCCCAAGAAATTTGTCAAGCAGTTTATTGTTGTTAGACCATGCAACAAGTGATTTTGAACTTTTATATAGGGAGTTGGCCGATGATGAATCTATGGCCGTATAGTTTTCGCCAAGCCTGTTAAATGTATTTCTTAACTTCGGCAAAAGGTGAGATTCGAATTCTGCCTGGGACATGCTTATAATCTGCTGACTAATGATTCCGCAATCTGCACTGATTAAATTTCCTTCAATATTTATAAAAGTTTTAGTAAGATTCAATATCTCATCGGGAAGGAGAAGAGCCACAGCACCGCCCATGCTGTGAGCCACAATATATAGATTCTTGTATGAAAAGTTTGTTAGGATTTTTGAACATATTTTTGCCTGGGCCTCCATGGTGTGGGAAAAATTATTTGAGTTTGAGGATTCTCCAAATCCGGCAAGATCAAT
This sequence comes from Desulfobacula sp., assembly GCA_018702715.1. Taxonomy (GTDB): domain Bacteria; phylum Desulfobacterota; class Desulfobacteria; order Desulfobacterales; family Desulfobacteraceae; genus Desulfobacula. The sequence goes on from JABIYQ010000154.1 coordinate 6,482, forward strand.
GGCTAAAACAGAATATTCATTAAATTCAGCATAGTTCCAAAAGTGATGGAAAGAATCCTTTGAGCAACCCAGCCCATGTACAAAGAAAATCAAATTTTCGCCTGCATTGCGAACTTTTGCAACAATATCAATTGCTTGTTCTTCTATAAATACAGGAAAGTGTTTTGGTCTCATAATTTCACTAAAGCCGATCTTAAAAAGGCAATATAGTTGTCATTTTTTTATCTAAATTTTGAGTGATATATTTTTTAAATATTGTCCCATGAGAAATTCATTTTGGCATAAATTCCTAAATACTCAAGACTTTTTTAAAACTTCTTTGAGGGGGAAATAAAACATGGTAATAATAAACTAAAATAAATTCAAAAAAAATTGTTACGCTTGAAATGGAGGAACCAATGGTCAAAGGGGAATACCGGGAATTTTATCACGCCATTTTAAGAGTATTACCCAAAAAAAATATTATCATTGATCCGTTGCGAAAAACCGCCATTGGAGCAGATGCCAGTTTCTATAAGCTGGTTCCCCAAATTATTGTTGATATCCAAAGTGAAAAACAGGTGGGTATTGTCTTGCGGGAGGCCAGGAAACGCAAGCTGCCCATGACCTTTCGTGCAGCCGGTACCAGCCTGTCCGGTCAGTCCATTTCCGATTCGATCTTAATTCGCATGGGGCAGGGGTGGGATGGATTTCATATTTATGACAAGGCCCGTTTTATCCAGCTTCAACCCGGGATCATCGGCGGAAGCGCCAACCGCCACCTGGCACCTTTTGGC
>JABIYQ010000152.1 GCA_018702715.1 Desulfobacula sp.
CTGGGGTTTTTGCCAGTTGCCATTGTCATCTTTGATTTTAAAATATCGAAATTGGCAGCCGTCCATCTGGACCAGGTCAAATACCGGTTCAGGTTTGAAGGTGTTCTTTACCGGAACATCGCCTTCAAAATCTTGTTTTTCAAGGTAAAATTTCAGATCCTCCCGCTTGGCACAACGCCTGAGGGCAGCAAGATTGATGGCCCGGCCCAGTTCTTGCTCAAGCCAGTAGTGATAATTTTTAATGGTTCTGGCCTTCTGCGTAATAAAAATAAATCCCTGAGATGAAGGATCACTGGAGGCCTTGACCATTTCGATAAACCGCCTCTTGGTTTGTTCATCTATGGAACGGGGTCGGCCGCTGCACTTTCGGCCGTCCATGATCCCTTTTTCAACCAGCAAAAGGGGGGCGGGGATAATACCGGTTTTCTTGTATTGGTCTTTATAATATTTTTTGGCCCTTCTTTTGGCAGTGCTGGTTTTATTCATAATTTTCTTGTGGAGCAGCAAATAAAACCTTTCATCAATACTAAGGTTTTCCATTGTCAGCCCCTTTGGATGAAATTTTTTCTTTTATAACCCGGTTCCACAACAATGCGGCCTGTCGGGATGTCTGCTGCCAGTGATCGTGTTGGGCCACACGGACCTGTTCCATCATCAATTGAACAGCGACCATGTATTCACTGCTAATTTGATCAGTCAAATCCTTGGGATCGTTTTGATCCACCGGCCTGATGAACTTTTTTATATTCAATGCGGTAATTTCCATGCCGCTGTTTAAAAATTCTTGCCAGACCATGCGTTGCTCAACGGGTTCCAGTTGTGCCAAAGCGCGGACCTGGCATTCGTTGGCCGGAAGAATGTCTCCAATTGGCGACAAATTGCAAATAACCTCATAGGATTTAATCAGGCGGTACGCCTGGGCTCTACCCATATCCCACCGGACTCTGGTATAAGCTTCAAATGTCTCAAAAAGGGCACACTTGTATAAGCGATTTTTCCGGATCTCGTTCAAGGCTCGTCCTATGTCACAAAAATGGCGCTGACTTTTGGCAATAACCATTTCAAGCTCTGAGAGTCTATTTTGTTGCTCCATCGCGCCACCCTCACGTCATGGGCCGGCCAATGCCGGCGGCAAGTTTTGCAATAGACGGCACCGTATCTTGAATCGGGACAATCCCAATAAGATTTTTCAAAAACAGTACACTGTCCTTAAACCCATATCCCCTGACTTTTATGACCAGATCAATGGTATTAAAGTTTTTCTCACACCGGAAGCATCTGGCCAGGTTGGTGGCAGGGTTTACAGCAGTTTGAAATTCATTGCACACCGGGCATAGAAAACGAAAAAAACCGTCTCTGATTTTTGAGGGCAGTTGCAATTGATCCTTAATCAGCATCTCCACAGGAATATTGTTCCTTAATTCAAACAATTCACGGGATGAAAATTTTTTCTTCATAAGGCACCTCATGTGTTTGTGTTTTCAGATGCCTTTTTATATCACCTGCAATTGCCCGCTGTCAGTTGGCTCTTGAACTGATACCGGAATTAGTCTGTTCATATTTTGTTAATTATCTATAGGTTACGGTCATCATGCCTCTTAAAACCAAAAACGGATTACTTGGTTAAAATCACTTTATATTTCAGATAATTACCTTAATCATGCCTCTTGAACTCTTTAACCGATTAGTCGGGGACCGGGCGTAGGATTTCATGTGAACCCGGTGGATCTGCCCCTGGTTTGATTAATAATCTGAGTAACCAGATACTGGACGATGATCGCAGGCTTTATCCCATATTCTGTTATAATGATTTCGATTGGCAGAACAGGCTTTGTCTGATGTGGCAAAGATGCTCCAGAGGAATCCGGAACTGTTTTTTTGTCTACAGATTTTTCAATCTTCTTGCCCAGATAGTTGTTTTTAAAATAAGCTTTGTTCTTCTTATTCCAGTCTTTACATTGTCTCCGATGCAATTCTCTTTGGCAGTCCGGGCCACATGTTTTTTGACGTCCTTTTTGTCTAACATCCGGCAGAAACCATTTCCGGCAAATACTGCAGGGGCGCTTTCCATATGAATTTTTTGCCATTCTTTTTTCTCCAGAGTTTAAATCCGGACAAAAGATAAGCTCGGAAGAATATTTGGCTTATAGCTGGCGGCGGAAAAATGGCGGGATAAGCGGGGTACTGTTTGATTGATTGGCGGGGTATTGCGGCGGGGTA
>JABIYQ010000054.1 GCA_018702715.1 Desulfobacula sp.
CAGAAAAAAAATCATATTGCCATTGTTGTGGATGAGCATGGTGGTATCTCAGGGATTACAACCCTTGAAGATGTTGTTGAAGAGATTATAGGAGAAATTATTGATGAAACCGATAGAATGACACCTGATATTGTACGACTTAAGGGAAATAAGTGGTTTGTTGCAGGAAAGATCGATATTGATGATTTAAATAAAGAACTTGATATTAAAATTCCAGAATCAAGCACATATGATACATTTTCAGGTTTTTTCCTTGAACAGATTGGTCGTATTCCAAAGTCTGGAGAATCCATTATCATCAACAAGTGGACTGCCACTGTTAAAGATATGGATGGAAACAGGATACAAAGCTTTATCATAAAAAAAGAATAATCTTGACATCTTCACAGCCGATCAAACTGCTTCTGCGGTTTTTTATTTTGATCTTACTTTTTAAGCGAAAATGGTAACAAAAAGAGCATGATTGATTCAAACACACAGCTTTATTGTATAATGGGAAACCCGGTCAGACATTCCAAGAGTCCGGCTATTCACAATGCATGGTTTCAACAGCATCATATTAATGCGGTTTACCTGGCCTTTGAAATTAATGAAATTTTAAAGGGTGTCGCAGCATTGAAAACTTTAAACATACAGGGCGCTTCTATTACAATTCCATTTAAAGAATCCATAATGGAGCATCTTGACTGGATTGATGATGAAGCGTTGAACATAGGTGCTGTAAACACTATTAAAATCAAAAATGGAAAACTTCTTGGATATAATACGGACCACAGGGCTGCAATTGCTCCTTTAAAACCCTTTGGCATTAAGGATAAAAAAGTCTGTATCATCGGTGCAGGCGGAGCTGCCCAGGCCGTAGCCTATGGCATTCACAAAGAAAAAGGAAACTTTGTAATTATTAATAGAGATATAATCAGGGGGGAAAAACTGGCTTTAAAGTATAATGCTGATTTTATCCCCATGGCGGAATCAAATAAATTGGATGCCTTTAATGCAGATATTATAATAAATACAACCTCTATTGGGATGGTCCCCAATGTTGAAAATATGGCTTTTCCTTCTCAATGTATAGAATCGCATATGATTGTTATGGATATTGTTTATAATCCTTTGAAAACAAAATTGTTGAACCTTGCACACAACAAGGGATGTACAACCATTGACGGCCTGTCCATGTTTATGCATCAGGCAGTTGCTCAGTTTAAATTATGGACAGGCTTAACACCGGATATTGACCTTGTGCGACGGACAATGATCAACGGAGAAAACTAATTGAAACAGATTACCCAAAAAAATATTAAAAATCAGGCTGTTGTGATTCCAGGTTCAAAAAGTATTTCACATCGCATGATGATTTGTGCATCTTTATCAAATGGAACATCAAACATTAAAAATCTTCTGCAAAGCGATGATATAAAACACACCATTGATGCTCTAAAGCAAATGGGGGCAGACATTGACCAGGTTAAAGGAACTCATTACAGGGTTGCAGGTTTTGGTGGCAATCCCAAACCCTGTAATAAAGATATCTATCTTGGCAATTCAGGCACCTCAATGCGTCTTCTTGCAGGCGTTGCAGCCTTAGGAAACACCGGCTACACTCTCACAGGAGATCAGCGAATGTGTGAACGCCCAATAGTGGAGTTGCTTGATGCATTAACCGGTTTGAAAATTTGTGCAAAGTCAGAAAACAAAAAGGGTACACCACCGGTTTATATCCAGGGAGGCAATAGGGCAGGCGGGTCAGTAAAAATTGATTGTTCCAAAAGCAGCCAGTTCTTATCATCTATTTTAATGATAGGTGCATTGATGAAAAACGGGCTGGATATATTTCTTGATAGTCCGCCTGTGTCGTCACCCTATGTTGATTTGACCATAGATATTATGAAAAAATTTACCATAAAAGCCCATCAAATTTCTAATATGCACTATCAGGTTCCAGGACAGCAGTCTTATCTTCAAGGAAATTTTTTTGTTGAACCGGATCTTTCCAATGCAGGATATTTCTGGGCCATTGGTGCGGTAACAGGTAAAATGATTTTTGTTAAAAATATCAATAAAAATTCTCTTCAAGGAGATTTAAAACAAATTAAAATATTAGAACAGATGGGGTGTATCTTAAAAATTGAAGACACACAAATCGGTGTATGCGGAGGACCTCTTAAGGCAGTTGATGTGGACATGTCTGATACACCGGATGCTGTTCCCGCTATTGCTGTTGTTGCAAGCTTTGCAAAAGGAAAAACCAGAATAACCAATATTAAACATTTGCGCCAAAAAGAGTGTGACCGAATCGATGCTGTCTCGTCTCAACTTATGAAAATGGGTATAATTGTTAAACAGGGAGAGGATTTTTTAGAAATCACAGGTGGAAATCCAAAGGGAGCAAGAATAGAAACATTTAATGATCACAGAATCGCCATGGCATTTTCCATACCGGGTCTTATCATCCCTGGAATTGAAATTGAAAATGAAACATGTGTTGAAAAATCTTTTCCAAATTACTGGGATATATTTGATTCATTACTAACGTGATCCATATAATTTTTTTGTAACTATTCAGCTCTTATGTTTGAAACCGCCCTATCCCATGGATATTTTCCGGTGGTATTTGTTTCGATGCTAAACGCTTAACCTCCTGCAAATATCCATCAGACAGGGCTTTGAGATAACAACTTTTAACGAGCTAAACAATTTCATTTTTAATATGAAGATATTTCTTATTGGCTATAGATGTACGGGAAAGACGACTCTGGGAAAAATTCTTGCCCATCGTCTTAATTTTGATTTCATTGATACAGATCTTCTTATTGAACAAAGTCTTGGATTGACTATTAGAAAAATTATTGAAAAACAGGGATGGGAAAAATTTCGACAAATAGAAAAAAAAACGCTTTTGAATACAAAAAAAAGTAATAATACTATAATTGCCACAGGAGGTGGTATTATTATAGATCAAGATAATCAGCTATTTATTAAAAAAAATGGGTTATGCGTCTGGCTTGATGCAGATATAAAAACAATTATGACCAGATTAAATACTGATAATAAAACAAAGACCATACGTCCGGCGCTTACTAATAAGGATTTATTTGAAGAAACAAATGAAATTGTAAAAAAAAGAAACCCTTTATATAAAAAGATTGCTCATATAAAAATTGATACCAGTTTTAATACCCCCGAAGAAATTGTTAATATCATTGACAGGAGATTAAAAGATGTCCGGCTCTAGTTTTGGTAAAGCATTTAATATAACGACCTTTGGAGAATCACACGGCAAGGCAATAGGTGTTATTATTCAAGGATGTCCTCCCGGCCTTATGATTGATGCGAATATCATACAAAAAGCCCTTGATAAAAGAAAACCAGGTTCTGGAATATCAAGTACAAATCGAAAGGAGCCAGATAATCCCATTATACTGTCAGGTACATTTAAAGGGCAAACCACTGGAACACCCATTATGATTCTGATAGAAAACAAAGATGCAAAATCAAAATCTTATAATTCGATTGCCTCTCTTTTCAGGCCAGGCCATGGTGATTTTACTTATCAAAAAAAATACGGCATCAGAGATTACAGGGGAGGCGGAAGAGCCTCTGCAAGGGAGACAGCCGCAAGGGTGGCAGCAGGTGCTGTTGCACTATTGATACTTGATAAGCAGAACATCAAAATAAATAGCTATACACTCGAAATTGGCGGTATCCGGGCTCACAAGATTGACGATATATCTGAAAAGGAAAAAAACGATCTGCAATGTCCTGATTTGGATGCAGCTCAAAAAATGGAAAAGAAAATCAATGATATTAAAAACAAAGGTGACTCTTTGGGTGGAATTGTTGAAATTACAGCATCCAATGTCCCCCCGGGTCTAGGAGAGCCTGTTTTTGACAAGCTGGATGCTGATATTGCCAAAGCCTTGATGAGTATAGGAGCTGTCAAGGCTGTTGAAATAGGTGCAGGAATTGGTGCTCCAAAAATGACAGGCTTTGAGAACAATGACCAGATTTTTTCAAATGGATTTCAAACAAATCATTCCGGAGGTATTTTGGCAGGGATCTCAAATGGAGATGACATAATTGCAAGGGTTCATGTCAAGCCGATACCTTCAATATTAAAACCTCAGCAGACAATCGATGAGAAGGGCATTCCAAGTGAAATTTCAACAAAAGGCCGTCATGATATTACTGCCATTCCAAGAATTAATAAGGTCTGCGAGGCCATGCTGGCAATTGTACTCGCAGACCATTTTTTACGTCAAAAAAGCTTAGGGTAACATTTTTACTTTTTTACAATATCAGATTCAAGTTTATCAGCAATTTCAATTGCCGCGTTTAAAGCATCATTAATTATAAATAATTGAATTTTTAAAGTTTTTAATGAAGCAGGGGTCGCAGAAATCTTTTCTGTGCTGGAAAGAAGCTCTGCAAGTGTTTTGGATTTTTTTGCAAATTCAG
>JABIYQ010000150.1 GCA_018702715.1 Desulfobacula sp.
CTATGAGCGCAAATGACAGTTGGCATTTATTTTGCTTTCTGAAAGGAACAGAGATGCAATTTTTTTAGTGAACTCAGAATCTCTTATTAATTTTTTGATCGCTGGTAAAATTTTTTCGCTGTTATTGTTTGCCTCAGCCATCTTCTGTTGTACCTGATCAGAACCTATTTGAGAAAACCTTTCTGCCAGGCTCGAACAACCATCAAGGATAATTTTCATATACTCAGCATTTTTTAGATTTTGAACCAATGGAGTTTCCGCAAGAAGTGTTTTTAATAGTTTGCTCATAGATGCATTTCCATTCTTTTTGCGGCCGCGGCGTTTTTCAGCTCGAAAAAATCTTTCCAGGATGTTGTTGGTTCTTTGCGGTTGAATATATATGATCCCTTCAGAAGATTGAACTGGCAAAGGATCTGCAAATAATTTTTTCCAGTATTTATCAATTTGCTCAACCATTTTAGCATAAGTTTCTTTATTTTGTGTATCACTGACAAGCCATTTTCTAAATGCGGTTACCTGCTCTTCAATAGTTTTCATGTCCGCATCATCTCCATTATCATTTATGCCGTTTTTGTTTTCTGGAAGCGCTATACGCATAGCTGTACGCAACTTGTCAAAAACGTTTGCCTTCTGGTCCAGGTTCACAGCCAGGGCATTAAGTTGCCTGTCTTTTACAGCTATTTGTGTTGCCCAGTAAATCTTATAAAAGGGTCTGTTGTCCTTAATGTTGCCTCGGAGATGAACATTCTTAATCTCCTTGAGCAATCGGTTGGCATTTTGCATACGCCGGTAAAAATCAAGATATGGCCTGTCAAATGGAAATCCATAGCCATTTGACTGACGTGGATACTCAAACACCCATTGAATTAAAGCATATGCTGTGATCAAAGGTATATTTTCAAAAGAAGTGGTTTGCCATCTGCCGGATTCAAGGCTTACCATGATCTCGTCAATGGTCTGGCAGCCAGGCTTGATTTTCTGCTCAAGGTATTTTGCTTTCCGTCTCAGTGACGGTCTGATTTTGAGCTTCCGTAATCGTTTCTGAAGCTTTACGTAATCATCCAGCAATAAATCCTTTCCTAAATCGCGTAGAAAATGAAAGTGGCAAATAAAATCCGGTACTCCTGGGAAAACTTCTTCCACAGCCGCAATAATTCCGCGGGCCATATCATGAACAAGCGCCTTGGGTTCACCGTACTGCTTTTTAATGCGTTTAAAAAATGGAACAAGATATTCTTTTTTTTCTGAAGGTATTTTGATCGTGTCCAGAACCAACTCGGATATCTCATCAAGACCACAAAATAAGTTTGGACTGTCTCCTTCACAGGTTCCATCTAAATGGAGGATATAACCACCTCTTTTTGTCATCAGTTCCCGAAGACGTTGTTGAGAATTATGATGTGCAAGCGTGAGATAAATAATAAATTTTCGACCCAAATAGCTTACTTCCCTTTCAGAGACAAATACATTTTTAGCGGCTAATGACATCATGACTTCCCGGTTATTACGGCAATGGACAAAAAGTGCAAAGCCGACTTCCACAATGACATCAAACCCAAAGGTTCCGCCTTTGGGAACAAGGCTGTGCAATTGATTCGAAAAGAAAAGTTTCTTATGGTTTGGACAAAAGAGCACAGTCTCTTTTGCTTTAAAGGTTCCAATATCCATGGTTACGACAGTCTTTGTTATCGTTTTCTGGACATAAAGTTTGGACCCACATGTCTGGCACCTTTGGGTCTCTGGATAAAAATGGAGAACCGGTGCTTTCGGGAACAAAATACTGGCACTGGTATTGACAATTAATTTTTGTACTAATTCATTGAGCAGTTTTACAGCAGTAAATCCGAATTTTTTTTTAACAGTCCCTGGGAATTTAAAAAACTATTAACACCCTCCCTGGTAATGCTGCTTCCCTGGATTTCAGGCAGGGCAAGGATCTCTTCTGTAGATATCCCGTGATGTTTGATAATTGCAACCAGAATCATGACTGCTTCGGGAACGGATACAGCAGGGACTTCACTAACAAACTTGGACCTTGCCTTGATCTGCATTTTATACACCGAAGTATCATCAGAAAAATAGACAAAGACCCCGTCATGCTTTTCTCGGCTTATACCAGGATAATGGCGGATGTGGTGCATAAAAGATTGTGGTGAAAGCCCGAGGATTTCACCAAGCTGCCTGCCGTTAAATCCAGCACGTGATGTAACAATTAAATGAACAATGGTTTTTTTCAAGTTCCCATGCTTCGAAAAGGCAACATTTTTAAATCGCCATAGTCCATAGGCATCAAAAACAGGGATTTCAGGCAAAGTATAATACTTTCCATTCTGATTATAGCTTGTGCAGGCATCCCAGAGTTTGAGTTTTACTTGAGCGGTTCTTGATGAGCATGATAGAATTTCTATCAACCTTTTGAGTGTAAAAACTTTTTCATTTTTGATGATTGATTTGGCCAAATCAATTTTGGCTTTAATAATGGACATTTTATCACCTCTGCATAGTATATGATATTAAAGCAATAATATCATATACTATGCAGAAAATAAAGTAAAAATGTAGCGTTAAATGCCCAAAATCTTAAGAATTCCTAATTTATAGTCTAAATCATATACTCTGCTAAACTAACTGACTAAAATTAATTGAAATTAAATCAAATGGTTGGCAGAATCCAACTGCCATTTGCGCTCATAGAAAATTAATAAAACGAATAAAATAAATAATCCTTTAATAATTGAGGAGTTATATGGATAAGCAACTTAATAACACTTTTGGTGATATGAATTTAAGAGATAAAATTATAAAAACACTATCTTCGATAGCAAGGATTAATGGAAAAGTTTTTGATGAAAATACACTTATTCGTGAGGAGCTCGGTATTGATTCATTAATGACAATAGAAATAATAGCAAAAATTGAAAAGCATTATAATATTCAAATTAATGAAGAAGATATAATAGATGTTAATAATGTAGGTGACTTCATTAATATTATAGAAACAATAATAAGTGAGAAGTAGGATAAAGATTTATGAAAATTGGATTAATTAGCCCGAAAGGATTAAAAACCAATGACAACAAATTAGATCAAATCTTCCAAAACACAAGTCAGGATCAAAGTTATATAGATTCTTTATCTGGAGCATTCGGTACTGGTTTATTAGTGATTTCCACGCTGACCCCTGATCATATTGAAATAGAGATTATCGATGAAAACTTTGATGATATTGATTTTAATAAGGCTTATGATCTAATTGGAATTTCAGTAATGACGCATCAAGCATCACGTGCTTATGAGATTGCTGATGAATTTAGAAGTCGTGGCATTACTGTATCGATCGGAGGGATACATGCAACTGTTTTACCCGAAGAAGCAAAGAGACATTGTGATAGTGTGTTCATCGGTGAAGCAGAACATACATGGCCTGTTTTTTTAAAGGATTTTAAAAATGGTAATGTTTCAGATTTTTATAAATCTGAGAAGCCGGTTGATATGACGTCTTTGCTTACACCAAGATATGATCTTTTGAAAAAAGAAAATTATAAAGTTATTTGGATGCAAACGGGTAGGGGATGTCCCCATGATTGCGAATTTTGCGTCGCCTCAAATGTTTATGGTCATAAATATAGACACAAAACAATAAATCAGATTATTGATGAAATAAAATTTATCCATAAAATTTGGCCGAATGCCAGAATAAATTTTGCTGATGATAATTTCCTTGTAAATAGAAAATTTTCAAGAGAACTGGTTAAACATTTAAAAAAAATTGATCTTCGGTGGTTTGCACAAACTGATATATCAATTGCAGATGATAAAGAGTTTATCAGGGAGTTAAAAGAAGCAGGTTGCACAACTCTTTTTATTGGTTTTGAAAGTGTTTCTAAATCAAGTTTATCAAAAATCAATAAAAATTCATGGAAGTTAAATCAGCTTTATAATTACCCTGAAGCTATAGAAAAAATTCAAGCACAGGGAATTGGTATTGTCGGCGCATTTATTCTCGGGCTTGATGGTGATACCGAAGAGACATTTGATGAACTTGCCGATTTCATCCTTGAAAACAATATATTTATTCCACAGATTACAGTTTTAACACCACTACCGGGTTCAAGACTTTATAAAAGGCTGAAAAAAGAAAATCGGCTTACTGATATACCTTGGAGCAACTATACGTTTACTGAAGTAAATTATATACCTAAAAATATGACGGGTGAAGACCTGAAAAATGGGTTGCATCGAGTTTATAAAAAAGTCTACAGCAAAGAGGCTCGTTTAAAGGTGTTAAAGCATTTTAAAAATATATTTAAAGAATTATAATTGTTTGGAAGGCAACTGCAATTTAAAGAAAAGATTAAAAAAGTAACTCTATTTATCGAAAATACATGTTTTACGGATTGAAACTTCTGTGGTTAAAAGTTATATAACCTCCATGGAGAAACCTGTGGCAAATTCAGATTTATTGAATAAATATAAAATTGAAACATTAGAGAGATGTAATCAAATGGTTCGGTTTGTCACAGTTTTTGTGATGTTGGGAAATCCGACCTTTCTAATTCTTGATTTTTTTCAAACAAACTTTAATATCGTTCAATTTATTCTTGTAAGATCTTTTATGAGCATAGGTATGTTTATTATATATATTATTGCAAGAACAAGATATGGAATAAAATATGCAATGTGGCTTGGAGTTGCTGCCTGTTTTGTTTGCTCAATAGATATAATAGCGCTAGTTCATATGACAGGTGGTTCATCAAGCCCCTATTATGCAGGATTATTAATCATACTTTTTGCAATATGTATCTGGATACCAATCACCTATCGCTTAGGTCTTTTTTGTGCAGTATCAATTTACTCAATGTATGTGTTTCCTTTTTTGGTTGCAAATACTGTTAACGATTGGTCAATTTTTTTAAATAATAATTATTTTATTGTTGCAATTTTTTTCTTATCAGTGAGTTCCTTAAAATTCTACAATGATATACGATTTAATGAATTCAAGTCACGTTATGAAATCCAAAAATCTAATGAAGAACTTAGCAAAGTCACTAAGGAACTTGAGGAAAGCAACAAAAAATTACGCGAACTTGACAAGATGAAGACGCGGTTTTTTGCCAATGTGAGCCATGAGCTTCGAACCCCCTTAACGCTGATTCTCGGTCCTTTAGAGCAACTCATGCAAAGCTGGAATGAGATGGATCCTGTTCCCACGCTTCGTTCCATGGAAGCAAATGCCCATCGCCTTTTGAGACAGGTAAACACCATATTGGATTTTACCAAGGCAGATGCAGGCAAGTTGACCTGCCACTATAGAGACGGAAACCTGGGTGAAATTCTTTCTGAACTTGTCCGGGCGACTATCCCCTATACCGAACAGAAAAACATTGAGATGACCATTTCCGGTACGGATAAGATTCCTGATACGGAAATAGATGTTGAAAAAGTGGAAACCATTGCAGCCAATCTTATTTCAAATGCCCTGAAATTCACATCAGACAATGGTAAAATAAGTATTTGTACCGGGCAGGACAAAGAGTTTATATGGTTTGAAGTTCAGGATACGGGTATGGGTATCCCTGAAGATAAACTGGACCTGATCTTTGAAAGATTTCTGCAGGTGGAAGACAAACATTCCAGGAAAAATGAAGGGACGGGCCTTGGACTGGCTATGGTTCGTGAGTTGTCCCTGCTCCATGGGGGCAAAATCAATGTACGTTCCAAAATTGGTAAAGGATCTACTTTTCGGGTTGAGCTTCCTATGAAGCCCCCCTCTTCCAAGATGGATCGTAGAGAAAAACCGGGACGAAGAAAAATCGACAAGATTGCAGCGGAAAGAATTGATGGATTGATGGAAAAGGAATACCAGGAGAGGACCAAAATCAATAAAAAAACCCTGTTTGCCGATGTGGCCAGGGGCACGGGTCTGGGTGATACCATTGCTGAAAAATCTCCAGATAATAAAAAATCGGCTCCAAAGGATGCCCATAAAATTTTAGTGGTGGAAGACAATCCAGACCTCAGGGCATTTATTGTCAGTAATCTTGTTGATACCTACCAGGTGGAGGAAGCTGAAAACGGCCGCAAGGGACTGGATCTGGCCAGGCGTATAAATCCTGATCTGATCTTGTCTGATGTGATGATGCCGGAAATGGACGGATATGAACTTTGCCGACAAATCCGTAAAGATCCCTTTCTGTTAGAGGTTCCCATCATTTTGGTCACCTCAAAATCAGGGGGGGAAGCTGTTCAGGCAGGCCTTGAAATCGGTGCCACGGATTATGTTCCCAAACCCTTTGAAATAAGGGAGTTGAAAGCCCGCATTGCCGCACATTTAAAAAATCGATTTCTGGAAAAAAATATCAGTGAGCGGGAAACCCGGTTGACCGCCATAGGACAGATGACCAGTGAAGTGGTCCATGACCTTAAAAATCCCCTGAATTCAATCATGGGATTTACCCAGATTGCCCAACAGGATTCCGAAGCCCTGGAAGAGAAAAGGATTTCCAAAAGCCTGTCCCTGGTTATGGAATCAAGCACTCGACTCCATCGGATGATTTCGGAAATATTAGATTTTGCAAGAGGGTATGCACCTCGATTGAATACTGATTCAACCGTAATAGTCCCTTTTCTGGAGACAACTTTGAGCAATCACAGGATCAAGCTGAAAACCATGGGAATCTCCCTTATCTCCAGGTATGAAGCGTGTGATAATATTCAGGTGGAATTTGATTGCGATCAGATACACAGGGTAATTGATAACCTTGTCATGAATGCCAAAGAAGGTTTTTTTACGGGGAACCATGAGGTTAAAGAGAAAATAATCTGGGTTACAACTACATATAAAGATAACCATGCCGTGATTCAGTTTGCAGACAATGGACCGGGTATTCCTGAAGAGATAAAAAATTCATTATTTGACCCTTTTACGTCTATTGGAAAAAAATCTGGAACCGGTCTTGGGCTTGCCACTGTTCGCAATATTGTTACGGCCCATTCTGGAAAGATCACTGTTGAGTCAAAGGGTAAAGAAGGTGGCGCAGTGTTTGAACTGAAATTCCCCGCAAGTATTTCCTGAGGATAATAAATGGAACAACCCAATCATATTCTTGTTGTTGATGACGATGACATGACCCGTCTTTTGATGAAAACCATTTTATCGCGGATGTCATACCAGGTAAGTGAAGCTGTTGACGGCATAGATGCTTGGGAAAAAGTGCCTGTCCTCTGTCCCGATCTTATTATTCTGGATGTGAGTATGCCGAGAATGGATGGACTTGAACTGACCTATAAACTTAAAAACGAGCCAAACACAAAAAACATTCCTATTATGATCGTTTCAAATCATGATGAAATAACAGATCAGGTCAAGGCTGTTGAAGCAGGAGCAGATGATTTTTTGCCAAAGCCAGTTGAACAGATCATCCTCAAGGCAAAGGTCACATCTTTGTTAAAAATTAAATCCTACAATGATTATATGCAAAGTTATCAGATCAAGCTGGAAGATGAAGTCGCAAAAAAAACAGCCAAACTTAAATACGCATTTGATGAATTGGAAACTGCTAATAAAAGACTGAAATTATATTCTTTGGACACTATTTTAAGGCTCTCCCAAGCGGCGGAATATAAGGATCAGCAAACGGGTCAGCATATCCAGCGCATTGGATATTACATTCAAATAATCGGTCAGAAAATTTCGTTGAGTCCAAATGAGATAGATGAATTTCTTTATGCTTCACCCATGCATGATGTGGGCAAGATCGGTATCCCAGATAATATTCTTCTGAAACCGGGAAAATTGAATGCAGAGGAATGGGCTGTCATGCAACAGCATACCACAATTGGTGGTAAAATTTTAAGCGGTTCAGACTCAAGCACACTGAAAACAGCTGAAATTATTGCATTAACCCATCATGAAAAATGGGACGGCTCCGGCTATCCAAACAACCTCAAAGGCTCAGATATCCCAATGCCCGGTCGGATTACAGCCATTGCAGACGTGTTCGATGCTTTAACATCAAAACGTCCTTACAAGGATGCGTTTTCCATGGAAAAAGCATTTGCTATCATGAAAGATGGACAGGGAAAGCATTTTGATCCTGATCTATTGGATGCTTTTTTTGTAGTCAAAGATGATATCATTGCCATTCGAAATAAATACTGAAGCTTAGTAGTATTGCATCATCTTGTGTCCTAAAATCCTGATAATTTTCAAATATCTTTTCAAAAGATTAATCTTGGTATATAGAAATGGGCACAAAGAATTTTATAAAATTTGTTTGTTGGTATCAGCATAAAAAAAGGTATGGATTATGGAAAAAGCGTCAGGGGTTAAGAAATCTGTTTCATTTTTGTTAAGATTTTTAAGGGTTGTCGCTGTCCTTGCAATTGCCATTGCGCTGTCGAAATTGCTCATTTCTTTAAAAAAGGAACCCGAGAAAAATGAAATCGCAAAAATTCCCCCCAGTGTGAAGGTGATTGTTGCAACACCTGTTCCAAAAGTCATGACTGTGGAAGCTTTTGGTACTGTAAAACCCAGAAAGTTAGTAAGGATTGCCGTTGAAGTGCCCGGGAGAATTGATTATCTCCATCCTTCTTTTATTGAAGGTGGAGCGATTTTTAAGGGCGATCTTCTGGTAAGGATTGATCAAAGATCCTATCAATTGAACAGGCAGGCAGGACAGGTTAGAATCAGGCAGGCAAAAACAGATATTGAAAGTTTAAAACAGGATATTGAAAATTTGAAAAATGATATCCGGCTTTCCACATCCAATGTCGATCTTTCTAAAAAAGAACTTGAGCGGGTCAAGGCATTGAGCAAAAATCAGTTTGCTTCCCAAAATACCCTTGATCGATCAGAACAACAATATCTGATGGCCAGGATTACCTTGCAGAATATCCGCAACAGGCTCTCATTGACAGAACCATTAATGGAACAGAAAAATGCAGCGCTTACAATGGCAAAGGTGGATTTTCAAAAAGCCGATCTATCGTTTAAAAAAACCCAAATCAAGGCAGATTTTAATGGTTTGATTTTAGATAAATTTGTTGAACAAGGAGAATATGTCAATCCCGGACAGACCCTGGGATCGATATATCAAAAAGACAGTCTGGATGTGGATGTGAGGATCCCTTTGGAAAAAATGAAATGGATTGAATCGTCTTTCAAAAATGGGAAAACACCAGCAGCAAAAGTGATGGTAGCAAATTTTGACAGCGTGAAATCCTATGTATGGAATGCAAAAGTTGCACGAATAAAAGCAAAGATTGACGAGAAAACAAGAACATTGCCTATGACCCTTGAAATATTGAATCCTGATATAAAAATTAAAAATATTTTTA
>JABIYQ010000322.1 GCA_018702715.1 Desulfobacula sp.
CAGGAAAAAAATAATTGTCGTTGATCACAAAATTTCAGGTTATGTAATAAGATTCTCCTTGCATTTTCGGACCGTGAATGATTATATCAAAATAAGTTGTTTTTACTCAAATAAATCGTTTTTATACGTTCAATAAAAAGTTCTCGAAATGAAACCAAAATACACACCCAAACTCATTTATGGCGAGCGTGACGGGCAGCCGGTAAGCATTTCTGACGTGCCCAGTGGCCTGGCCTGTAACTGTGTATGCCCTGAATGCAAAACACCCCTTATTGCCAGGATCAAAGACGACAAACGCCAGAAACATTTTGCCCACAGTGCTGATGTAGAATGTTCCGGCGGAGTTGAGACTTCCCTTCACCTGCTGGCAAAGGACATGATGCTACGATATAAAGCTATTGTCCTGCCTGGGGTTAACCTTGTAGATCCCCGAATCAGAAAACAGTATTTGTTTCATCAACAAAGATTCCGGATCTCCTCAGCTGACCTTGAGACCAAGTATGGTGATATAATTCCAGACGTACTCCTGGACATATATGGCGTTAAGGTAGCCGTGGAGATCTTTGTGACCCACAAGCTCGACCAGACTAAAATTGAACAATTTCGGAGAATGAGTCTTCCTGCCATTGAGATTGATCTGTCCTGGCTGGACCGTGACCTTCCCGAAATAGAAATTGCCAAGCATGTTATTGAAGCTGGTAGGCACAAACGCTGGGTGAGCCTGGACTATCCTACTTCACAGAAGCTACTCAGACCTCCACCACTAAATGTGAAACGGCATGTAGAGACCCAGATATCATTTGTGGCTGGATGCTCTATTAAAAAGCAAAAGTGGAACGGGCAGAAATATTCTACTCCGGAGGATTGCCAGAAGTGTGAATTTTATCTGGGCCAGAGTAATGGCAGGACACTGATTTATTGTGCCTGGGTCTAATCTAAGGAAGGATTGTATACTAAATTTCTTAGCACTTTTCATCAATAGAAGCGGGGCTTCTACCGAATCGCTATAAAAGGAGGAAACCATGAAAAGATTTGTTCTTTTGTTAACCCTACTCTTATTACCAGCATTAGCATTTGGACAACAGAAAGATGGTACAAAAATGGATAAAATTAGGTCAAAAAAAGGCGTGACTATTAGGTTTATCGATTATAAACTCCCAGTTGTTGAATCACGTTTTGCTCCTCTTAAATTGACAGTGAAAGTCTTTGAAGCGGGGGATGAAAGCCAACTATTCTATGAGGTCTATGTAAACGCAGCCGATATAAAGGATACGAATGTAGCTTGGATAGCAGAAGAAGATCTTTCCGATATGATCAATGCCCTTCAAAGTTTAAAACAAACTGCGATCAAAGACGCACAATCAAATCCTGATTTCTTAGAAAATAGATTTGTAACCGAGGATGGCTTCTCGGTCGGTTATTATGTTAGTGAAGGTCAGCCATCTTGGTTTATCTCGTTTGACAAAATTGGAAAAGGCAGTGACGCTTTCTTTGACCATGTTGCCATTATCGAGGATATGTTTAAACAAGCTAAGGATAAAATGGATTCATTACACTGATAACTTAGCCTTCAAGTAGTTATTTTTAATAAAATCTAAAGTTACACATACTTGCATCATTCTTGAGATTCATCTTTATAGGATATAAAAATCAGTATAAGCCATTTTTTCAAATTAAATTTTTTAATATATTAAATTTCACAGATTTTAGAAATTCTCGTCCTGGGTCTAAACAAAAATGTTTTTGATGATGTATAAAGCGGATTGATCAGCGGAATGTGTCAATAAAAATTATACTCAATTGATCCCTGTCCTGGTTGTGGTTGGCTTTTCCCTATATTTCCAGGGAAGAAATCCCAATATTTTTCGGTTGCCTGGGTGACTAGTTCAGGTTGGTTCGCCTTTACAGAGCATTTTGGAACGTCTTGTTACAGGCTCTGTCGGGCGTAACGCTAAGTGGCGGGAATTGTTTGAGCGTAGCGAGTTTTTCCGCCACAAGTGCAGCCCGACATAGAGCCTGTCAAGTCATTCCATCCAGCGATGGAAAGGTGAGCCGACCTGAACGGGTAAGAAGGTGAGCATAAAAAAAATATTTGTGCTCACCCTGGTTTTCTGCCCGGTCTTTCAATTTTTTTAAGGACCCTTATCGTCATTTTGGTATTAGGATACGCCAAACCCCTTTGTAATGGGATGTCGCCAAATCCCTCATGTAAAGTTATTATATCTATTATAGTTATTATAATTATCAAATAAGTGCTTGACAAAACAAATTTTATAAAATAACTATAATAACTAAAATAATAAAAATCCCCAAAAAGGAGGTGTTATGGAAGACACGTTGACTGTATTCACTGCAAGCAAATACTGCAATGTTTCGTCTAAAACCATCATAAACTGGGTGGAAGCAGGACATATTAAGGCATATCGTACTGTTGGCGGGCATCGCAGGATAAAAAAGTCTGATCTTGAATCCTTTATGAGAAGCCAGGGAATCCCTATCCCTGAAGAGAAAGATGAAGGTGCGAGAAAAAAGGTTCTTGTTGTAGACGATGATATGATCATTGTTGAGTCAATTGTACAGGCATTGGAAGAAGATGAATTCGATTATGAGGTGCTTTCAGCATCAGACGGTTTTGAGGCCGGACTCCAGGTAAATCATTTCCATCCGGATCTTTTGATTCTGGACATAATGATGCCGGATATAAAGGGGTATGACGTCTGTAAAAAGATTAAGGCAAACGAGAAAACAAAAAATACTAAAATTATCGTCCTGTCAGCATACCTGGATGATGATAAATTCGCGCAGATGAAGGAGTATGGCGCGGATGTTTGTTTTTCAAAACCATTGCCCCTGTCCAAGCTCAAGGATGAAGTGGCCAAATTACTCGGATTAAAATAGGAAGGAGGCAGATCATGAATTTAAAAGAATCTTTGGAAAAAAAGAGATTTGTTGTGACATCCGAAGTACAGGTTCCCCTTGATGATGAATCAGATGGACTTGTTGAAAGCCTTGGAAGGGTAAAAGGCCGGGTGGATGGTGTCTCTGTCTCAGAAATAGAGCTCGAAGGAGTGGTAAGTGATACCATTAAAACCTGTGGCATTTTAAAAGAGAACAATTTAAATGCGATTTATCAAACCACCACAAGAGATAAAAATCGATTCCAATTGCAAAAAGATCTGACACTTGCCCATGAGACGGGTGTTGAAA
>JABIYQ010000149.1 GCA_018702715.1 Desulfobacula sp.
CTTCGGAAGGATTTTCATCACCGGCAGATGACTCTGTCCTGGATTCAACACAAACCAGTCTTTTTTCAAGTTTAACGCCAACCGGTACTGAACAAAGAATCCTTTCCACGCTGTTGGATCTTGGATTCACAGGATTAAAATCCACAACAATACCAGGCAGCGGAATTTGGGTTTACGCCGGAATATCTGTCAATACCTTGGTCAATGTATCTCCTGAAAGCATGAAATTTATTGTAAACTGGGATAATAAAAGAATCATGGGATTTGAAGACAATGCCGATGATCCAAATAAAATGGGTAATGGATTCGGGTTTGGAAATGTTAATACCGATGGCAGCATAACCAATATAAACATTTTTGGTTCCGGTGGAGATGATAGTTCTGGAGTCGGAATTGTGACGGCATTTACAGGTTATGAGACCTTTGGACATTTTTATGGTGCGAGTCAGGAAGGATTAGGTCTTGCCATTGAAGGATTTGACTACAATGTACAAGATCAGACTCAAAAAAAATTCTGGTCAGATATTGCCGCTGCCACAATAAAGGATAAAACGCTCAACCCCAAT
This sequence comes from Desulfobacula sp., assembly GCA_018702715.1. Taxonomy (GTDB): domain Bacteria; phylum Desulfobacterota; class Desulfobacteria; order Desulfobacterales; family Desulfobacteraceae; genus Desulfobacula. The sequence goes on from JABIYQ010000149.1 coordinate 567, forward strand.
TCCGGAACTGAACCCTGGAAGGGTTTTTATGTGGGTGTTGCAGAAGATATGGCTGATCCAAACAACAACAGGCGAATCTTTTATAATACCAGTCCGGACGATTTCCTTTTGAATGTGAACAAGGATAATGGAACTGTTGCCGGTACCATGTCGGGAAAAGATTTCAATAATGTCAATAATTTAATCACGGGATTAACAATCGGCGGTGGAAGCAATGAGTCCGCCTATATATCAAACAAAACCCTGGGAGCGAGTCTCAGCGGAACTAATGTCATTACCATTGCTCCAAACAAAACAGATCTGAAACCACATGGCAACTACATGGTAACTTCACGAAAGGCCATGCTCTCAAATCATACCACCTGGGGATACTGGGAATTAGCTTATGTTGAGCCTGTAACACTCAGGGATTACCATCTCCATATTCCAGGTGCCAAATGGATTGCTGGAAAACAAACCCTGGCAACGGTGGTTAACAATCGAATAACGACTTCTTTTAAAGGTACATATGCAGGCAAGGCAGAAGGCGTCCAGTTCAACAACGCCACTCAGATGTCAGAAATGACAAATGGAACCACCAACCTTAACCTTGATTTTGCTGCCGCGGCTTTAAAACCGGTTTCAGGTACAATTTCTTTTGATCAAATCAACCTTCCTGTAACAAGTGTGCTCGGTGATCTTAATAATTCAGGATTCAAGGCCACTGTCTCAACTGCCGTTCAAAGCAGTATCAATGGTGGTTTCTATGGACCTGATACCCAAGCCATAGGCGGTAATTTTTCAGCCAGAATGGCAGATGGCATGCATTATCATGGTATTTTTGCAGGAGATCTTCAACCCTGATGCAATTGTTTATATTGTCCTATGATTGAATATTTAAAGCTTCATATTAACCTTTCCTCATTTCTATTGGGGTTTATTCTGATTCTAATTTCATGCCTGGGATATTACAGTTTCGGCAACCAAAAACCTGTTTTGTTAAGCGCTCTGGATAATCGTATCATGGATACCATGTTCAAAATAAGAGGCGAACAGCCTATTTCAGACCAGGTTGTGATTGTTGATATAGATGAAAAAAGTTTAAAAAAACTCGGACAATGGCCATGGTCAAGAAATATCCTTGCCCAGATAACCCAAAATATTTATAAAAATGGGGCCCGTTCATTGGGCTTTGATATTTTTTTTCCTGAAAAGGACCGGACATCACCTGCCTATTATTTTAAGAATATCGATCAGTCTATTGCCGACCAGATACCCGGCACAATTCTTTCAAAGGTTTTAGAGAATGAATCTCTTGATTATGATTTACTTTTTGGACAGGCGATTTCAAAGGGGCCCTCTATCCTGGGATATACGTTTTTACCAAAAAAAGATAAGCTGAAATCGGATGACGAATTGCCCTTCCCTTCCGGTATGATCAGGCTTCGACCCGATCATGTAAAATTTGAAAGTCTTTCTCTTATCCCTGCGTATCGGGCAATAATCAACACCCCTGCTGTTGCAACGGCCGAAAGCGAGGGATTTCTAAATGTTTTTGTGGATGAATCAGGCACAATCAGACAAGTCCCATTAATGATGATTATGGATAATATCCCCTATCCCTCTCTTGCTTTGGAAACCTTTCGGATCGGTATGAAGATTCCCTCTTTGACCCTTCATGCTTCAAGCAAAATTAAACGCCCAAAAACGGCTCTTCTGGGGATTCATATTGGAGATAGATTTATCCCAACAGATAGTCTCGGCCAGATATCTGTAAACTACCGGGGCCCTGAAAAAACCTTTAGATACATATCTGCTGTAGATGTATTAACGATGCCATCATTACCCATTATAAAAAATAAATTTGTTTTAATAGGATCCTCATCAACTGGACTTTTTGATTTAAGAACCACTCCTTTTTCAAGGGGAATTCCGGGTATTGAAATTAATGCCAATATTATTGATAATCTCATAAAATCTGATCCTTTCACCTATGATATTTTCACTGAGATTGGTCTGACTTACACCCTTGTCTTTGGAGGAGGTCTGATCCTTTGTTTAATCTTATCTGTCTTGGGTCCATTAGCAGGCGGTTTTGGTGCCATATTATTTTTTTTAGGCGCATTAACGTGGAATTATTATTATTTCTTTTTAAATAACCGCTTCGTTGGAATTACCTATCCAATGATCTCATGCGGTTCAATATTATTAATAACCAGTATCTTTAATGCCTTCTGGGAAGGAAAAACAAAAAAGTTTGTCCAAAAAGCTTTTTCTCACTATGTTTCACCAGAGGTTGTCTCTCAGCTTATAAAAGATCCCAAAACCCTTTCTTTGAAATGTGAAGAAAAAAATTTAACCATTCTGTTCCTTGACATCAGGGGATTTACATCAATTTCAGAAAAAATGACTTCCCAGGATCTTGGAAATTTCATGAATAATTTTTTAACTTTAATGAGCCAACTAATCATGAAAAATGAAGGGACAGTTGATAAATTTATCGGAGATGCCATTATGGCCTTTTGGGGTGCTCCAAAAGATGACCCTGATCACGCATTCAAAGCAGTTGAGACTGCGCTGCAATTAAAATCAGAGCTAAACCATCTTCATAAAACCTACAAAAAGAGCAGCTTTCCTGATATATCCGTTGGAATTGGGATTAATTCGGGAATTGTTAGTGTGGGTAATTTTGGTAGCAACGAGCGGTTCGATTACACGGTTATGGGAGATAATGTGAACCTTGCCTCCCGGCTTGAGGGGGCAAACAAAAACTATGGCACAACCATTCTCATATCAGAAGCCACAAAAAATATTATAAAACATAGCTTTTTTTACCGATACATTGATAAAGTCCAGGTCAAAGGAAGAAAAGAAGCGGTCAACATATATGAACCTCTTTCAAAAGGGTCACTACCAGAGGATATTTTAAATGAAGTTAAAACTTTTGAGAAAGGAATCAAGGCGTATCAGTATCAAAATTTTCACAAAGCGTATCGTATTATAAAAGCCCTTCATAAAAATCATCCTAGCCAGCTTTATCAGTCCTATATAGATAGAATCAAAGATTGTTTAGAATCACTACCCTCTGATCAATGGAATGGATCTGAAAGAAGGAACGGGTTACCTGTCAATAAGCTTTCCACAAAATAATCTTCAAAATTTATATGAATCCTACTGCTGTGAAAATCATCATTGGAAAGTCTTCTATTGCAAGGCCATCAGAAAATTTGGAACACCGCAGGCAGCGGGGATATTAAATGGAATTTAACATTAGAGTAATAGGCCGGTCTTCCTCTGCACTGCCCGCAAAACGGACCGGACCCGGCCGCCTGTATCGATCAAGGTTCTCGTTAGCAGCCATCCATTCTTCCCTTAAGGCTTTAAAAATTCTAAAGGAATTGGAATCCAAATCAACCAGACTTTTTTCAATCACAAGTTCAAGCTTTCCTTTTCTTTCCTCAAGATGCATCAATTTGGCAATGGGGATACCAATGGGTTCCCACTTACCAAATTTTTTCTCAAGATTCTTGATAGCAGCCATTTGTCCTGTTGCTCCATTGGCAATCAGATGAAATGCTGTAATACCAAGGTTGTACGTATAATGACAATCAAAATATGTTGGATCAGATCCCCTACCATCATATCCATAAAAATGGGTCTGTGTTTTAAATTTGGGATTAGATTTTTTAAATATCTGTATAAGAGATTCTGGAACTTTGTCATCCTGGCCAATCACTTCACTATTGATTAATACCTGTTTCAATGTTTTAAGTGAAATGATGGATTCTTTAACTAACAGATATCTGTCTTCAGAATTTTTAAATATGATCCTTGCAATTTTGTCTGGAATAAATTTAGAATCTTCCATAATTGAATTGAAATAGGATCTTTTAATACCGATTTTATATTTCCCCTGTTCTTTTAAAATGCTTAAATATTCTTTGACCATATCCATGATGATATCTTCAGTTTTTACCAGGGAAAACTGAAAATTGCCATGGGTATCTCTTTCCATGAGCAGGCCTTCTCGAAAAAATGGGGGTAGCTGGTTAAACAAATCATCATCCCTTAGATTCCAGATAAAAAATTTGTCTCTGTCTCCCATACCCCGTGTAAGTCTCCTTAAATATTCAAGCTTGCTTTCTAATGTAGGAAATGAAGTGTGAAAATCATTGTCATGAATATGATTATACTCAGCAATAATAGTATTTAGTTTGATAATAAAGACTTGAATTTCATTAATAAATTCAAGGATACCTTCTGGAATAATCATAACACCGAAATTTTTTCCTAAAGCAGCTCTTCGAACAATGATATCACATATTAATCTGGACAAATGGCGCAATGTCATGCCATATGCATTGTAATCAGTCTTTCCTTTTTTTTTGGCTTCTTCTATTCTCTGATGATCTGTATAATCAGCCAATTCTTCACCGATAAAAGAAAGGTTGGCATGGGTTTGAAAAGCACATTCCAATGTCAGGTGGCTTGCGACCCTTCCCATTACCTTGCAAACATGCCAATACTTAACGTCTGAGCTGGCATCAGTAGTCAGATTACTGATATTTTGTGAGAATGCCCTTGCTGCAGTATGAAATCCAAATGATACGGCACAGAGCGTTTCTTTATCATCGGTTTTTACCTGTATATCGCCGTCAATGGTTTTGGGTACACCAATTACTTTAATACCAGCACTTTTAAACCGCTGAGCAAGAAAGGCTGCATTTGTATTTGAATCATCCCCTCCGATCACGACCAGGGCGTCAAGTTCAAGATCCAGGCAGGTTTTTAAAGAAACATCCATTTTATTTTTAGAATCAATTTTGGTTCTCCCGGTTTTAATCATGGAAAACCCACCCATATTCCGATGTGCATCCACAAGGCTCTTGGTAATTTCAATATATTTTGATTCAAGCAAACCGTCAGGTCCTGAAAGAAATCCAAACACTTTAGAATCTGGATTATACTTTTTCACTTCATCGTAAAGCCCTGCGATCACATTATGACCTCCAGGTGCCGGACCACCTGAAAAAAACACCCCGATATTACGACGCACCTTAAATGCCAGTTTACCACTTTTAGACATTTCGTCCCCGGGAATAATCTTTTGAACATTGTTATTAATAATATCAGGAAGCAATTTTTCAGCTTCCTTGTTATTAGAAAATTTATATTCAGGACAGTTTTTTATGTTTGTATATTTTGAAGAAAAAATTTTAATTTTCTTTGGAGAAAAAGATCGCCTTTCAATGGTTTCAGTATTTACATCCGAGGTCACATGACTAGTTTTAGGGTGATTCAATAAAAATTCAAGCGATCCACAATTCAAAGACTCCATATCCACTCCTGTTTTTTCCAAAATAAATATAATGATTCTATTTTTAACCACAGATCAATAGAAAGTAAAGCCTCATTCTTCATTTTTCATTAAAAGGCCATGATTCATTTTTGTACTCAAATATCCATCCATCATTAAATGAACGATATGGTGAAGTACACATACAAGTAATGCTGTACCAAATTCACTAAAATAGGTTACCTGGATCATGGCGGATATGGCCAAGGTCTTTTGTGATCCCATAAAAACAATACTTTCATAACTGCCTTTTTCCACACCAAAAATGATTACAAGTAAAAAAGAACAACCCAAAAGCATCAAATGGAAAACACTCACAAGAACCAGTATGTAGAAAAAAGAAATACTATTGCCTAAAATCACCTGTTTTACCCCGGAAAGGGAAACAAAAATAATTCCGATAATCATCCACTGGTTTAATACCTGTAATTTGAATTTTCCCAATTGACCTGTTTTAAAAATTTTAGCTTTTGCCACAATCCCAATGATAAGGGGAAAAAGAACCAGCAGAATTAATTTAATGATAATAGCACCCCGGTCAATCACAAGCTCTTTTTGCTGATCAAGAAATGATAAAAAAATCGAAAGTATAACCGGTATGGAAAAAATGCCAATAAAATTCGACAGGATCGTTATAACAAGTGCATGGGCCATATTACCCCCTGCTGTACCAGTCATCACAATTCCGGAAGACAATGTGGTTGGCATTACAGAAACGATGAAAAGCCCAATTATCACACCCGTGTCCAGAGGGAGAAGACAAAGCAGCCCGGCAGCCATTGGAGCAAAAATAATAATGACAACCAATGCTAAAACTATTGATTTAATATCCTCAATACCGACCTTAATCTGATCAATTTCTATTAAAAGGCCTGAAATAATAAAGACCAAAAATATCATGATTTCCGGGCCGCGGTTTTCCTTTAGAGCAAGTCCGATTTTAACCATAATATTGGATGTATCAAACATAACTGCGGCAAAAACCAGAACAAGACTGAGTAAAAACCATTGTTTTTTAATCTTTTGCACCATACCCCTTTTCTTCCCTATAAAATAAATAGAGATACCTATGACACATTATGCTTTGAGTCAATCTTTTGTGCAAATAATCAGCGACAGTCCTTGATTCTAATTCAAGAAAAATGGTAAAGGTCATAATAAAATCAGTATTTAAGGAGTAAAACAATTGGGGTTTAATTTTTTTAAAAAAAAGAATCTGGAAAAAAAAGAACAAGGTAGCAAAATCTTTTCAAGGCTGAAAACAGGATTGTCAAAAACCAGGATGATATTAACAACTGATATCAATGACCTTTTTGATTCAGGTAAGGCAATTAATGAAGCTCTTTTTGAAGAATTAGAAGAAGTATTGATATCATCTGACCTGGGTATTGATGTGACTTTTAAAATGATGGAAAAAATCAAGAAAAAGGCCAAAAAACTGTCCGGATCAGAAGAACTCAAGCAGGTATTAAAAGAAGAATTGATTGGATTGTTCCCAAATAATTTGAATATAGACCATTATGATACCCCAAATGAACAACCCGATACAAAACCACATGTCATAATGGTTGTTGGCGTCAATGGTACCGGCAAAACCACTACTTTGGGGAAACTTGCCATGAAGTTCACTTCTCAAGGAAAAAAAGTTCTCATTGCGGCTGCAGACACTTTCAGGGCAGCGGCAATTGAGCAGGTAGAAATCTGGGCAAACCGATCCGGGGCCTCCATTGTCAAACATAAAGAAGGGGCTGACCCGGCAGCTGTTGCCTATGATTCTGTTGAAGCCTCGCTTGCCAGAAATATTGATATTGTATTAATTGATACCGCGGGAAGGCTCCATACTCAAAAAAATCTCATGGAAGAACTAAAAAAGATAAAACGCTCCATTAATAAAAAATTGCCGGGAGCACCCCATGACATACTAATGGTGTTAGACGCTACCACAGGTCAAAATGCCATTTCCCAGGCAAATCTGTTTAATGAAGCAGTTGAACTCACTCAAATCGCATTAACAAAGCTTGATGGAACTGCCAAAGGCGGTATTGTTGCAGCCATTGCAAGCACCATGGAACTTCCGATAAAATATATTGGCGTGGGAGAACAGATTGAGGATCTTCAGGAATTTGATGCCAAACTCTTTATTAATGCATTATTTGACTAAATCATTATAAATGGACTTCACATGTTTGGAATTGAAAATTATACAGGATTTATAATTGCCTCCATTATTCTCAACCTGACTCCCGGCATTGATACTATTTATATACTGACCAGAAGTATTTCCCAGGGGAAAAATGCAGGACTGGTTTCCGTGGCAGGGATAATGTCAGGCTGTATCGTCCATGTCCTTTGCGCGGCATTTGGATTGTCTCTGATATTATCAACATCTGCTTTTGTGTTTACGATGATCAAGTGGGCGGGTGCTTTTTATCTTATTTATCTGGGAGTAAAAACACTTTTAAAAAAGAGTACAGCCTTTGAATCATCACTGTCTGATCATGCAGTGGAAGGTCTTGTAAAAATCTACAAACAAGGGGTTCTTACCAATGTTTTAAACCCTAAGGTCGGGTTGTTTTTTCTCTCCTTTCTGCCCCAGTTTATTAACCCGGACAAAGTGAACGGACCAATGCCTTTCTTAATGCTGGGTGCTACTTTTCTTGTTACCGGAACAATCTGGTGCCTTATTTTAACATGGACTGCCGCTTTAATGACAACCACTTTAAGAAACAATCAAATGGCAGGGACCCTATTGCAGAAACTTTCCGGACTAATTTTCATTGGATTTGGATTAAAACTTGCCTTTAATAAATAGTTGATAGATAGATGATAAATAGTGCCTGACCGGAAACCCGTGTTTGGGTGAAAAATTGCCCATATACAAGGCGCAAGAAAGTTTGAAACCGGAGTGTACTCCTGTACATGAGCCCGATTTATAATTTGGCAAACTTTTGCAGCAACGCAGTAGATGGGTGAGTTTTCGTTCAAACACTAAATAGTTGATAAACACGTGGAAATAAGTAAAAGCGCGGGAGAATCTTATGAGCGGACATATCACGATTTCCATCTGGTTGTTTTTATTTCTTATTCTCATCTCAGCCATTGCCTTGCTGGATCGAATACTTATTCCAAGCAGCCGATGGTTTCTTCGCAGACGCATCAACAGGGTAATAGAAGAAATAGGAACAAGACTTGATATTGAAATAAGACCCTTCCAATTAACTAAACGTCAGGTCTTAATTGATCGTTTATCCTATGATCCAAAAGTAATAGAGGCAATCAAAGCATATGCAAAAGAAAAAGATATGCCCCTTGAAATGGTTCAAAAAAAAGTGTCCGCCTATGCAAAAGAAATTGTACCTTCATTTAACGCTTATTTTTATTTCAGAATCGGATACTGGATTGCAAAAAAAATTGCCCGGCTTTTATATCGTGTACGAGTAGGACTTTTTGAAGATGATCAGTACAAAAAAATTGACCCTGATTCCACGGTTGTTTTTATTATGAATCATCGTTCCAACATTGATTATATTCTCGTTGCATTTCTGGCTGCAGAAAGAACCACGCTTTCCTATGCAGTTGGTGAGTGGGCTAAAATTTGGCCACTGCATATGTTATTTCGATTTATGGGAGCTTTTTTTGTAAGAAGAAACTCCGGGAATGCTTTATATCGCAGGGTTCTAGAAAGATATATACATATGGCAACCCAGCAGGGTGTGTGTCAGGCGGTCTTTCTTGAGGGGGGTCTCAGCAAAAATGGGTTAATTCAGGAACCTAGGCTGGGCCTTGTTGATTATATGCTTCGTGGTTTTGATCCTGAAAAAGATCGGGATATAATTTTTATTCCCGTGGGCATCAATTATGATCGTACCATAGAAGACAGAAGTCTTTTGAGATCATTAAGCTCTGATTCACAAAAAAGAAGTCTTTGGTATATTTTTAAAACCTCGGTTTACTTTATCTTGAAAAACATGACCCAGATGTTGTTTTCCCGGTGGCGCCGATTTGGTTACGCATGTGTGAATTTTGGAAAACCTGTTTCCACAAAAGATTATGCAAACATGAATCAAATAATTTTTAAAAATCTGCCCCGGAAAAAAAGATTTTCTGAAATCAAAAAACTGTGTGACACACTAATGACAAACATTTCTGATGTTGTACCCATCGTTCCTGTATCTTTGGTGTCTAAAATATTTTTAGAAAATCTTGACATTAAGCTTAGTATTTCAGACATTGAGTATGGGTGCGGATCAATTTTATTAACCATAAAGAATAATGGTGCACCTGTCATTGAAACCGCACATAGTACTAGACGGATTGCTATTTCTGAAGCCGTTTCATTGATGTTACTTCGAGGCATGATAAGTGAAACAGAAACTGATGGTATGTTTACCTGTAATGGCTCAGAAACAAATCTGTTACAATATTATGCCAATGCGCTTAACCAATGGTTATAGGAGGCATAATGAAACTTTCAAGCAAAGAGATCAAATTATTGTTAAAAGACTGGAACCTTGCCTGGAAAAAACACGATCTTGATAAGGTAATGACCCTTTTCCATGAAGATATTTTTTTTGAAAAC
>JABIYQ010000147.1 GCA_018702715.1 Desulfobacula sp.
ACCGATGCCATTGGGGCAGGAAGAAGGGCCGCCCTGAACATTGACAGGATAATTTGTGGTAAAAAACCTGATCATGGCGATATTTTACCACAGGTTGATAAAAAGCGTATCAGTCTGGAATATTATAATCCCAGAAATGATGCCGGCAATTTGGCTGAGTGTGGTGCGGATTGCGCTTCATGCGGCCAATGCAGAGATTGTGGCATCTGTGTTGCTGTCTGTCCTGAAGGCGCAATCGAAAGAGTGCAAATTAAGAATCAATCTTTTGAATACAAGGTAAATCCGGATCGTTGTATCGGATGCGGATTCTGCAAAGGAGCATGTCCATGTGGAATATGGGACTTGATTCCCAACACAGCCCTATAGAAAGATTACATATTAAGGAGATTTATTATTTTTGCTATTGACGACAAAGGTTAATTTTTGCTTATAATAAGGGGAATATGGATAAACCGGAAGAGACATATGATGGATATATAAAAGCATTGACCGACATCAGCCGGGCAATTACTTCAGATCTTTTTATTGAAGACCTGTTAAAGCTGATAGTAATGGTGACGGCCAAAGTTACAGGTGTTGAGATCTGTTCTTTATGGATTGTGAATGAAGAGGAAAAACCACCGCAAATAAGACTTAAAGCGACCCAGTCCATTTCGCCTGACTATATAAAAGACAGGGCGCTTAACCTGGACGAAGGTGTTGTAGGGTTTGTCGTAACCAATAAAAAACCTTTGATTCTAAAAGATGTGTTGGAATCAGATCGGTTCAAAGAAAAAGAGATGGCCAGAAAACTTGGACTAGTTTCCATGGTCGGCATCCCTTTAATAGCCAAAGAAGATAAAGTGATTGGGGTTTTAAACTGTTTTACAGCTACACCCCATGATTTTTCCGATACAGAAGTCAATCTTTTAAGGGTTGTTGCAAATCAGTCTGCCGTTGCCATCGTCAATACTGAACTTATGGTTAAAACCCGTGTGATTCAGGAAGAACTGGAGGCCCGCAAAAAGATAGAACAGGCCAAGGAGGTTCTTATGAATAATCGGCAAATGACTGGTGATGAAGCCTATGGATGGATACGGAAAAGAAGTATGGATTCTAGAAAATCAATTCGTGAAGTCGCAGAAGCAGTGATTCTTTCCAACGAAATCTTTAATAACGAATGATCTTGCCGGGCACAAACTTTTTGACAGGTCCAGGCGCTGTTGCCATTTTTTTTACCAGAATCCCCAATGACCTGTAAAATAAACATATAAGGCCAGGGTTAAATTTGTTGTCCCATGTGCGACCATGCAGGATAAAAGATCTTTTCTGATGATCCATAATATGGACATCAATATGCTGTAGGCCGCAGCAGCCGGCCACTCAACCACCAGGTGCCCTGCTGTAAATGCAATGGTTGAAATGCCTATTGCCATTAAACTCCAGGCTCCAGGCTTGACATCATTGATATGGTTATTGTCAAGGGTTTCGTTCAGCGGCGAAACAATAGCATCTTTTTTTCTAATGACATCCCATTGAAGCGCCACCCTGAATATATATCCCCGAATAAAAAATTCTTCAAACACAGGCACAATCAATGCAGCTGAAAAAACTCTCAATAAAAAACCTGAATTGCTCCAGGGATTACCTGTAATTTCTATAAAAGGGGCCATCAAAAGGCACCATATTGCAAGGCCGGCAATCCCGAAAACAATGCCATAAAAGATTGAGCCCAAGATTTTTTTAGGGCCGGTTATAGGAGCGTACCATTTCCATGCCCAGTATAAAAGTAAAGGGACAATGATGATTTTTAAGGTATAATGAATATTAACAGGGAGCCTGTCATGGCTTAATAAAGCAATTCCAACATATGCAAAATATGGCACACCATAGGGAATCAGCAGGTCCCTGTTGGTGGTTTTCACGCACACTTTGAAATATCCATCCTTTGAGATTTCACCCATGTTTTTTTCAACAGCTTAAAAATTTCCGTTGGCATGCCATAGGGAAGATCCACAAAGGAAAATTCCTGATTAATATCAATTCGCCCGATATGTTTGCTGTCAAGACCGGCTTCATTTGAAATGGCTCCAACAATATTGCCCGCCTGGATTCCGTGACTCCGACCCACCTCAATGCGATATCGCTCCATACCGGTTTCCAGGGGGATGATAGTCGCATCTTTTCGCGGGGATGTCTTTTTAATTAGTTCGGGTTTTTGGTTTTTAACAGACAGACGTCTTTTTTCGGAAAAGTCTTTCAGGCTCGGCCGTTGGTTTTTACTTGTTTTGACTTTTGTTGTTTTCTTATTTTTTTGGGCCGTCAATAAAAAAGGAGTATCCCCATGAGCAAGCTTTGCAAGGGCTGCTGCAACCTGTGTTACAGGAGCATCATGTTCCTGGGCATAGCCCTCGATCAATTCCTGGAAAACACTTAAGTCTTCTGATTCAATTGTCTTTGTGATGGAGTCTTTAAAGTCAGCCATCCGTTTTTTATTGATTGCCTTGTTGGATGGTAAAGAAATTTCCTTGATGTTCTTTTTGGTGGCCCGTTCTATAACCTTAAGCATCCACCGTTCGTTACGGTTAACAAACAGAATGGCTTCTCCTGTGCGACCGGCCCTGCCCGTTCTGCCGATCCTGTGAACATAGGGTTCCACCTTAGGCGGCATGTCATAATTTATTACATGGGAGATCCTGTCCACATCCAGGCCCCGGGCAGCAACGTCTGTAGCCACCAGAATATCGATATATCCTTTTTTCAACCGGTTGACAGTCCTTTCTCTGGCGTTCTGGGCAATATCTCCATTCAGGGCTTCAGCCTTAAATCCTTTGTCTTCAAGTGCTTTTGCAACTTCAAGGGTAGCCGTCTTTGTTTTTGTAAACACGATCACTCCGTCAAAAGAAATACCCTCCAGGATCTGTGTCAGAGCCTGGGTTTTTTTAGTCCCATTTACCATCCAGTATTGCTGGTTAATGGTGTCAATCTCTGTTGTGTCTGGTTGGACGATGATTTCTTTTGGGGTGGTCAAATATTTTTTGGCAATTTTTCGGATGCGCATGGGCATGGTTGCTGAAAATAGAGCGGTCTGTGAATCATCCGGTGTCCTGTCAAGAATCCATTCCACATCGTCAATAAATCCCATATGAAGCATTTCATCGGCCTCATCCAGGACCACACAGAATAGATCTGCAAAGGAGACTGTTTTTTTACGCATATGATCCATGAGTCGTCCGGGCGTTCCCACCACGACATGGACACCCCGCCTGAGTTGGTTCAACTGGATCCCGTAACTTTGTCCTCCGTATACTGATAATACGTTCAGGCCTTTCATTTTTGCCCCATATGTTTTAAAGGACTCGGCAACCTGGATGGCCAGCTCCCTTGTGGGGGTCAGTACCAATACCTGGGGACGTTTATTGTCAAGATCAATCCGGGACAACAGCGGCATGGCAAAGGCAGCGGTTTTTCCAGTACCGGTCCTTGCCTGTCCTATCATATCTTTTCCCTGGATCAGGTGGGGAATGGTTAAGGTCTGAATTGGTGTTGGGGTTTCGTATCCCACATTCTGCAATACTGAAAATACAGCGGGGCTCAGGTTCATTTCGTCAAACCCGGTCAAGGGCAAATTGTTCTGGGACATAGGGTTCCTTTAAAAAAAAAGACCGGGATTATCCGGCCATGGAAATCAAAACAAAAATAATACACGATTTTGTATCGTAGCACAAGAGATAATTTTTTTATTGTTGGGGCAAATAAATTGTCCGGATTTGCAGCACATAAACTGTTTGGTTATTATGGGAGCCAAAGAGGATTTTTTTATTTTGTAATGGCTGGTAAACTAATCGTAACTTTGGTACCTGAGCCAAACACAGACTTAACTGAAATATTGCCATTGTGCTGGTCAATATATTTTTTTACATTGGATATTCCATAACCTGTGCCTTTAATCCCTGTTTTATAGGAACCTGTTCCATCTTCGTTTCCCTTTAAAGTGAAAGAGGGTACAAAAATATTCTTTATTTCATCTTTGGGGATTCCGCAGCCGTTATCCTCAATTTCAAAGAAAATATTTTTACCAAGACAATATGTCTGGATTATTATTTTTGGATGCTCAACCTTACTTATGGCATGGATTGAGTTTTGTATAAGATTTATTATTGCATTTTCGATCATTCCAGGATCAGCAAATAATTCCGGCACTCCTGGTTTGTCTTTTCTGATAAGTTCGATATCGTCCAGATCTTTTTTCAATAAATTAATTACAAGATCGATTTTTTCATAAATTCTAAAAAACTCCTGTTTTGGCTCCTGGTCTTTGGCAAAGGCAACCAGATTCTTTGTTAAATTTTTCCCTTTTATGGTTTCTTTATAAATTAGCTCAAGCGTTTTTTTTACAGCAGCATCCTTACAATCCATTATTGCAAGAGCAGTATTTCCCATAATAACAGCCAGCATGTTATTAAAATCATGTGCTATTTTCCCTGCTATCTGTCCTACCAAAGCCATCTTCTCAAGTTCGACTGAAATTTTTTGAGCCTTTATTTTTTCATCTTGAGCATTTTTGATTTCCGTAATATCATGGGCAACAACCCTTGCTCCTTTTAATTTTCCATTTTTGTAAATATAATCATTATTTAAAAGGATCTTTATTTTTTGACCATTTTTTTTTATTATGGTGTATTCAGCGCTGGAAGACACTTTTTCTCTTTTTGAGAGTTTTTCAATCCTTTTAATATATAAATTTTTACTGTCCCGGCTTAAAAGATCCAAAGGATTCAAAGATAAAAACTCTTTTTCAGAGTATCCCGTATATTTGCACATGATATCATTTACATTAATGAATCTGACTTTTTCAAAATCTATTTCATAAATTCCTGATGGCGCATTCTTGAAAAGCTGTCTGTATTTTTTTTCACCTTCACGTAATGCATCTTCAGCACGTTTACGATCAATAGCAAGGGCAATCTGATCAGAGACACTAGAAAGCACTTGCAGATCTTGCTCGTTGTAAAGATTGGGATCTAAATAACTCTGGACAGCAACCACGCCGATAACCTTATCTTTAATAATTAAAGGTACTCCCATCCAAATCAGAGGTTCCGCGCCCCATACGCCATTTTGGTCTGCCCGTTTTTCAAGTTCCTTTTTTTTTAATAAAATGGGTCTGCGCTGTGAAACGACTAAACCGGTTAAGGAATCATCAGCATTAAAATTTGTTATGGGTAAAAAATCATCATCTCTTGAGTCCACATGATAGGGGAAATGCAGAGTACGTTTTTTGATATCCACCATGGCAATAAAAAAATTGGTAACATCCATGATATTACCCAGTGAATTATGGATAGAGCGATAGAGATCCTTGAGATTCAGGGTGGTATTCACTGCATTTGAAATGGTGAATAGTGTTTTGTTAATCTCTTCGGCCTGCTTGTTTTTGGTGACATCCAACAGGGTTCCTGTTGCTGCAGTCCGGTCTTTATTTGGCTTTTGATTTTTTTTCATAATATATAATCCAAGAATTGTAAAATATTGCTTGGCTACCTAAAAATATCGCTTGATCGAAAAAGCGTGATAGTTAAAAATTTGTGCAATTTAAAAATGATAAAATCAATAGAATGGATTCTGTGATCAGCTCAATTTTAATAAAATTCATTATACTATACCCAAGAGTGCAAGACAAATTATATTTAAAATTTTATGCCACATTAGGGTTCAATTTAGAGGGAACAATAAGCTTAAAAAACAATTGTTCTTTAATTTAAAAAATCACTAATTTGTCAAAAAGGTTTTCTAATTATATTTTTTGAGCTATTTCTTTTATATGTGTGAAGTTCCTGTTTTTATGAAAAAATACTTGACATTATATGAAAAAATTTTTAGCCTGTACTTTCTGCTGAATACAATGGCGTATCAGCAAAATTAAAAGAAAACAAAGGCGTTTTCCCAAATTATAACCTGGGCGAATGCCTTTTTTTATTTTAATTTAGGGAAGAAAAAATGAACATTCTCACTACACCGAAACTTACTGTGTTTCATTGTTTGAATTCTTTCAAGGAAACCCCCTCACTGTTTGACGGCTGCAGGGTTAAAACCGTCAGGATGGCATGCTCTTCAATGACAAAGGATATCCACCTTTTAAAAGCCTTTGAGGCCGGGGCAGATGCTGTCCTGGTCCTGGTCTGTGCATCAAAAGGCTGCCGGTATGCTGAAGGCAGCATACGGGCTAAAAAGCGAGTTGATTATGTAAAAACCATTCTTGATGATATCGGTATGGATGGCAGAAGACTGAACATATTCAACACTATTGCAAAAGACAGCAGGGCGATTAAAAATATTATCCAGGATACGATAAAAGGGCTTAAAACACTTGGCCCGAATCCTGCTCTGAATCATTTTAATTAATATCATCCCCCTGGATGTTATTATAAAAAATCAGATTTAAAGTAAGGCTCAGGTTTTTTCTATTTATGGTTTTATTGATCACTCCCCTCATCAATGAAGCTGTAAAATAGATTAAATATAGTCTTGCTTTAGTCTGGTCTTTTTTTCAACCATGTCCAAGAAATGGAGTACAACAATGATAACCGCTAATCAAAAACCCATAAATGAGATTGTTGAACTTGTGGAACCGTATAAAAAGGTTTTAGTTCTGGGGTGCGGTACTTGCGTGAAAACCTGCTTTGCCGGTGGTGAAGATGAGGTAGCAGTTCTTACATCTGCCCTTAGACTCAGTTTTAAAAAAATGGCAAGACCAATCGAATTAGAAGAGCTGACCATTGAGCGTCAGTGTGAAAATGAATTTATTCAGGAAGCATCGTCTGGTATTGCCGGAAATGATGCAGTCCTGTCCCTTGCATGTGGTGCAGGCGTTCAGGCAATGGCAAAAAGGTTTTCTAAAGCAATTGTATTGCCCGGTGTGAATACAACCTTTATCGGAATTCAGGAAAGCCCTGGAATTTTTACAGAAGAATGTTCAGGGTGTGGCAACTGCAGCCTTGCAATCTTTGGAAGCATCTGTCCTGTTACAAGATGCGCAAAAAAATTGTTAAATGGCCCCTGTGGTGGTTCCCAGAAAGGTCTTTGTGAAATTGATCCTGACACACCATGTGCCTGGCACCTGATCATCGAACGGCTGAGCACTTTGGGGCAAATGGATAATTTGAAAACCTATATCCCTCCAAAAAACTGGAATACCAGTCTTTCCGGCGGACCCAGAAAACTTATCCGGGAGGACCATATCATATGAAAACATTAAGTCATCTTCATGAAAAATTAATCCAGGGTGAATTTGTGGTAACCGGGGAATGCGGTCCACCAAGGGGTGCCAATAAACAGGTAATTGACAAAAAAATAAGTCTTCTGAAGGGATTTGTGGATGCCGTAAATGTAACTGACAATCAAACGGCCATTGTCAGAATGTCCAGTATTGCTGCTTCTGCCCATCTTGTTGCGGCAGGACTTGAGCCTGTGATGCAGATGGTGGTCAGAGACCGAAACCGGATTGCCATTCAATCTGATATAATGGGTGCATATTCTTTAGGGGTAAAAAATATTTTATGCCTGTCCGGTGACCACCAGAATTTCGGCAGCCAGCCCGATGCCATGAACGTTTTTGATATTGACTCCGTCAATCTTATCAGGACCGTCCGGGATATGCGGGACTATGGAAAAGACATGAGCGGTTTTGATTTGGATGTGGCACCCCAAATGTTTATTGGTGCTGCAGCCAATCCCTTTGCCGATCCTTTTGAATATCGTGTGATCCGGCTTGCCAAAAAGATTGATGCCGGAGCTGATTTTATCCAGACCCAGTGTATCTACAATATGGATCGGTTTAAGGAATGGATCGAACGAGCCTCCAATGAAGGTCTTACGGAAAAGGTCTATATCCTTGGGGGTGTCACTCCGCTAAGATCCGCTGGTATGGCAAGATACATGAACAATAAAGTTGCCGGCATGGATATTCCTGAAAGTATCATCAAACGAATGGATGGTATTCAAAAGAAGAACCAGGCTGATGAAGGTATTAAAATTTGTCTTGAAACCATTGAGGCACTCAGGGAACTCAAAGGGATCCACGGCGTACATATCATGGCCATTGAATGGGAAGAAGCCGTGGGTACAATTGTGAAACAGGCGGGTTTGAAATAGCATCTTTAAGGATAATGAAATATGCCCAAAAAATATACAATTAATACAAAGGCTGCTCCACCAAAATTTTATCCTGTGGGCAAATATGCCACTATAGAATTCAGAGAAAATTGTGCTGGAAGCTGTAAAGAGTGTGTAAAGAAAAAATGTGTGTATGACATATTCAAGGATAATTATCTTCATATGAGTAAAATGGAGGAACCTGAATATCTCTACACCTGCAATTCGTGTTTCAGGTGTATCCAGGAATGTACCAAGGGTATTTTTTCCAGGGTAATCAATCCTGAGTATCGTGAAATCGGAGATGAATATTGGACACCCGATGTCCTTGGCCGAACCTGGTATCAGGCCCATACCGGAAGTATTCCCGTATCGGGCTCAGGTTACAGGGGGCCATTTGTGGGCAAAGGTTTTGATTCCATGTGGACGGACATGTCAGAGATTGTCCGGCCCACCCGGGACGGTATCCATGGCCGGGAATACATCAATACCTGCATAGAGCTTTCAAGACGACCTGAAAGGCTTGCATTTAATGAGGACGGACTCCTGGCAGTTGAGGTAAAACCCATCCTTGAGATACCGCTTCCCATTTTGTTCCAGCAGCCTGATTTTGGCATGCTCAGCAAAGAAGTCCTTATCTCCATGCTCAAAGCTGCGGATACTATCGGAACAAAAATGTTTGTGAACGCCTATGATGTTTATGAAGACCTGATGTCTTTTGGACCCGTCATTATTCCTCTGGTGACAAAAAATAATTTTCAAAAATATCCAAAGCTTTTAGCTGGGGTTGATATTGTAGAAATTGAATATACACCTGGTATTGAGCGGGTAATTGGTTCTTTAAAAGCAATGAATGAAAACCTTGTTATCTGTGTGGGCCTGTCTTTGAGAGCGGATCTTGACTATGCCAAAATCTGCGTTGAACTTTCAAAAGCCGATATTGATACCATCCATGTCTATGCCGACGCCCATGGCAGAGAAATGAACTCTGACAACCCGCGTTTTATCAAGGATATGTTAAGAGATATCCATCTGGCCTTGATTGATGCGGCCACACGGCAACAGATTAATATCATTGTATCGGGTGGGATCTGCATGGCTGAACATGTGAATAAGATCATTATTTGCGGTGCAGACGGGGTTGCCATTGATCAATCCCTGCTAGTTGCCATGGAATGCCGCCTTTGCGACCGGTGCAAAAACAATTTGCCTTGTCCTGTATCATTTGAGGACATTGATCCTGAATATGGCAGCAATCGTATCATAAATCTCATGGGTGCCTGGAGAAACCAGATTCTTGAAATGCTGGGTGCAATGGGATTAAGGGAAGTCAGGCGTCTAAGAGGTGAAGTCGGTCGGTCCATGTGGTTTGAGGATCTTGAAAAAGAGAATTTTGCGCCGATTTTTGGTGAACGAAAAGTGTCTATAGATATAGGATAATTTATGAACCAGAGAAAACATCAATTGCCTGAAATAAAAGAAACTCCGTCACGATTTCGCAATACCATAGGCAAATATATTATTAAACGAAATTCAAAATGTGTCTCCTGTGGGAAATGTGCGGACATTTGTCCTTATGGTGTTCACATCATGCCGGGCAATCATGCTTCGGTCTTAAGACCTGTTGAGCATAAGTGCATAGGGTTTGACTGCAAACTATCGGATCACTATTGCATTGAACACTGTCCGGAAGATGCGCTGACCCTGAAAGAAAATCCTCTGCTGGAAACCATGGGTGATTATAGGTGGCCATCGGAAATGTTGCTGGGTCATTTTGCTATGGCAGAAACAGGAATGCCCTCCCATGTTGATCTTGAGTATAATCTGGGCAATTCAGGAGGCGGATTTGATATGATGCGCTTTATTGAACCCAAACCCGGGGTTGCCCTTGATATCAGTGATGAAGAAATTGATACCAGCATTGACTTGAACAAAACAGGAGACGGCCGCCCCACCAAAACCATTTCCATTCCCTGTTACGGCGGCGGAATGTCCTATGGATCAACAGCATTGTCCGTAATTGTCGGGCGGGCAAGAGCAGCCAAACGCTTGAATTCACTGACCTGCACTGGTGAAGGAGGATATCCACCCCAATTTCTTCCCTATAAAGAACATGTGATTACCCAGGTGGCCACAGGACTCTTTGGTGTCAGGGAAGAAACCATCCAGCATTGTCCGATCATGGAGTTTAAATATGCCCAGGGCGCAAAGCCAGGCCTTGGAGGGCATCTTCTTGGAGAAAAGGTTACAAAGGCCGTTGCCAAAATGCGGGAAACCGTTGTGGGAAGTTCTCTTTTTTCCCCTTTTCCCTTTCACTCTGTTTATTCCGTTGAAGACCATAAAAAGCATGTGGACTGGATGAAGGAAATTAACCACAATGTTTTATGCTCGATAAAAGTGTCCACTCCCACAGATGTGGACATGGTTGCCATAGGGATATATTATGCCGGCGGGCATATAATCCATATCGATGGCAGCTATGGCGGCACGGGCGCAGCTCCGGACATTGCTAAAAAAAATATCGCAATGCCCATTGAATATGCCATTCCAAAGGTTCACAGATTTCTTGAGGAAGAGGGTGTCAGGGACAAAATCTGCCTGATTGCCAGCGGTGGTATCAGGAATGCTCTTGATGTGGCAAAAGCCATTGCCCTTGGTGCAGACGGATGTGTTATCGGAACTGCCGATCTTGTGGCCGTTGAATGTGTCAGGTGCGGCAATTGTGAAAGCGGCCGGGGATGTGCCCGGGGTATTGCCACCACAGATCCGGAACTGGGATGCATGATCGATGAAGAATATGTGGAACAGCGTCTTGTCAACATGTACATGGCCTGGCGAAAACAATGGTGTGATATTCTTAGAACCCATGGTTTAAAAAGCATCAAAGAGCTTAGGGGCCGTTCAGATCTTCTGGTCCACCTTGATTATCTTGATGAAGAAGAAAGAAAGAAATATCAGCCGGCACCC
>JABIYQ010000228.1 GCA_018702715.1 Desulfobacula sp.
AAATACTAGTTAAAAGTATTAATGAGAAACTTAATAGGTATTGGTATATTATGCCGCTAATGCGGGCATAACTCAGCTGGTAGAGTGCAAGCTTCCCAAGCTTGATGTCGCGAGTTCGAGTCTCGTTGCCCGCTCCATCTTTAAAAGGAAGGATGGCAGATTTGTTCCACTGAATTTTTAGTGAAGATTTTGTTTTTGTTGTACTAGGAACGGGCGTCTGCCCGTTTTTGTATTTGAGGACGTATAAAAAAGTGGGTATTAAGAGAATATATGGCTGTAAGGCAGAAAAAAGGTAACAAGCAGAAAAAAGATAACACAAGGTTAGTTGGAAAAATTAAAGAGGTGGTGATGCCATTTTGCCAGGCTGAGAATTTTGAGCTTGTTAATTTGGAATATACCATGGGGGATCGAGAAAATATGGTCCGCCTTTTTCTGGACAAACCAGGTGGCATTACCTTAGATGATTGCATCTATGTGAGTCGTCAACTTGGAGATTTAATTGATGTTCACATAGAGGATATTGGCACATACAGATTAGAAGTTTCTTCTCCCGGGCCAAATCGTCCTTTAAATAAAAAAGAAGATTTTCATCGTTTCAAGGGTGAGAGAGTAAAAGTTGAGACTAACGAGTTGATTGAGAACAAAAAAAAGTTTACCGGAATTCTTGAGATAATTAATGATGATTCTGTTGTAATTGCAGTTGATGGGGAAAAGGTTGAAATAAAGAACCATGCGATCAGCAAAGCAATACTTGCAGGTCAGTAATATGGAGAGAGCTTAGTAATGTTTATCACAGATATTAAAAGGGTTATTGACCAGGTAAGCCGAGAAAAGGGTATTGAACCGGAAGTTCTTATTAACACCTTGAAAGAGGCCATTATTTCAGCGGCCAGAAAGAAAATTGGGCCAAGGGCTGATATTGAAGTCCACTATGATGGTAAAACCGGTGATGTTGAGGTATTCCATTTTAAAGAAGTGGTGGAAGAAGTTGAATATTTCGACAGTGAACTAACGCTTGAAGAAGGCTATGAATATGACCCTGAATGTGAAATCGGCGACAGTCTGGGTATCCGGATCGATACTGAAGAATTTGGTCGCATTGCTGCCCAGTCTGCTAAACAGGTCATCATTCAGAAAATGCGGGAAGCGGAAAGAAATGCAGTCTATGAAAATTTTATCCAGAAAAAAGGTAAAATTATTAATGGTATTGTTCAGCGCTTTGACAGGGGCAGTATTATTATCAACTTGGGACAGGCAGAGGCAGTTTTAAGACCAAGAGACCAGATGCCAAGAGAAAATTACAAGCGTGGCGACAGAATCAGAGCCTATGTCTTAGATGTCTTAGAGGAATCAAAGGGTGCCCAGATTATTTTATCCAGAACACACCCTGAATTTCTAGTTGAATTGTTTAAAACTGAGGTTCCGGAAGTTGCAGAAGGAATTGTAACCCTGCGCGGTGCTGCAAGAGTACCCGGGTTAAGGGCCAAAGTTGCCGTATCTTCGATGGATTCGGATGTGGATCCTGTTGGTGCATGTGTGGGTATGAAGGGAAACAGGGTTCAAAATATTGTTCAGGAACTTCGTGGTGAAAAAATTGATATTGTTCAGTGGAGCCCGGATATAGCCAGATTTGTCTGTAATGCTTTGTCTCCTGCTGAGATTGCCCGGGTCATTATTGATGAAGATAATCGATCCATGGAAGTTATTGTAAACGATGAATACCTTTCCATTGCCATTGGTAAGGGTGGACAAAATGTTTCTCTTGCCTGTGAAATAACAGGTTGGCATTTAGAAGTGACCAGTGAAGAGGAATACAGTCGGGAATTAAAAGAAGGATATGACAGCCTGATGAAATTGACAGGTGTGGGACTTTCCGTGGCGGAAATCCTTTTTAAAAGCGGCTATTCTTCTATCCGGGATATATCAGAAGCAGAGCTTGAAGATATTATGTCAATCACTGAATCTGATGAAACTCAAGCTAATGCAATGATTGAAGAAGCAAAAGTCATTCTGGGAAAAGAAATACAGGAAAAAGAGCAGGCAAAAGAACTCGAGCTTGAACAGGCAAAAGAACTCGAACTTGAACAGGCAAAAGCGCTTGAGATTGAACAGGCAAAAGAACTGGATCCGGATAAAGAACCAAAAGATGATCAAGAAGTTCAAGATGATCAAGAAGTTCAAGATGATCAAGAAGTTCAAGATGATCAAGAAGTTCAAGACGATTAATGGTTAGGTCATATAGACAACAGATAGCAGGCGAAAAAAGAAAATAAAAGAGAGTATTACTTGGGGGCAATAAATGGCGAAGATCAGAGTATATGAGTTGGCTAAAGATCTGAATATGACGAACAGAGCGCTTCTTAATAAAATGAAAGAGCTGAAGATTGAAGTTAAAAGCCATATGAGTTCTCTGGAAGACAGTGATGTCAGAGCAATCAAAAGAGGCCTTTTTGGAAAAGCAAAAGGCAAAAACGATGTTAAGATAAAGCCATCTGTTATCCGCAGGCGCAAGCAGGATTCTGAAGATAGTGTTGAACCGGAAATCCAGGAAGAAACCATAACACCGGCTGAAGAAGAAACAAAACAAATAGTTGTCAGTAAACGCAAAGCGCCTGTAGCAGATCAAAAAGACAAAGAAACGCCATCAGATATTGATCAAGAGGTTATTGATGAAGAAGTCAAAGACCAGGATATTGAAAAGGTCTCTGAAAAAATAGAACCTGCTCCTAAAAAAAATAAATTAAAAGCTAAAACTAAAAAAGGGAAGCCTGCAAAAATCATTAAGCCTGTAAAAATTGATCAACCCGAAACCATTGAGACTGAAAAGGTAACAGCTGAGCTTAAAGCTGATGAGATAGCAATTGAACCTGTAAAAGAACAAGATCCTAAGCCTGAAGAATTACCTGAGGAATTAATTGACGAGAAAAAAGAAAAGAAGGTTGCCCAGGCGGAAATTGATTCTGTTGATGCCAAGGATATAGAGAAAAAAGAAAAGAAGAAAAAGAAAAAGAAAAAATCTACTCCTGCAAAAATTGTTAAAATAGCAGATCCTTCAGTGCTTGAAAATTTAAAAAAATCCGCAAGCGGCGAAGATAAGAAACGAGGTGGGGTTAAAAAAGATATCAGCACGGAAAAAGCTAAGAAAAAAATCTTCAAAAAGAAACCTGGTTTTTCAAAGTCTCCTGCTGTTTCTGGAAAGATTGCACCGGTCGTGAATATTCCAGGGCCTGGTGAAACAGATGCGCTAACTAGGAAAAAAGACAAAAAGAAAGTCGTGTTTGGCGAAGACAAGCCTGCTGCTGTAAAAAGAAAATATCGTAAGAAAAAATCTGTTATTGAAGGCGATGCATTATATTCTAGAGGTCGCGGTAGAAAAAAACGAGGTAAAAGGGATACAAGAGGGATAAAGGGAAATAAGACTCAGATTACCACACCAAAAGCTATTAAAAGACGTATTAAGATAGATGAGGCCATTGAACTTGCCGAACTTGCAAAGCGAATGGGTATCAAAGCAAATGAGATGATCGCAAAATTGATGACCTTAGGGGTAATGGCAACGGTGAATCAGACCATTGATTTTGATACGGCAGTGCTGGTTGCGACTGAATTTGATTTTGAGGTGGAAAAAGCATCTTTTGAGGAAGAGACCCTTCTAAATGTTGATGATGGCGATGATGATG
>JABIYQ010000198.1 GCA_018702715.1 Desulfobacula sp.
CAGGCTTTCTTGCAATAAGAAACACGCCAATGACAAGAACCCCAAAATTCAAAACTTTCCAGGTATCAACCGTAAGCCAAGCATTGTGTACACCTCCGCCTTCGGAAGATGCAAAAGCAATACCACTGATTGCAACCACAAGTGCTGAAACAAAAAAAACAACCTGTATCAATTTTTTATTCATTCTATCTTTTTTCATTAACAAGCCCTCCCTAGAATCTTTTCACCTATAGCTTTGGCATAAGCTTCCACCTCGGTTTCAAGCGTTTTGCGGGCCTGCTCAGTTTCATCAGCAACCTGTTTTTTAATCTCGACAAGATTAGCCTGAGCTTTCTTGTTAATCCTGCCGATTATTTCCTTTTCTTCTTGAGATGCTGCTTCTATAAAGATTTCTTTTTCTTTCAAACCTTTAGATCTAGCTTGTTTCAAACCGTCTTTGTATGCATCTTCTCCAGCAACAAGGTCATTTGAGGCTTTTTGAGCCCCTTCTTGCATACCTTCAATTTTTGCCTTTCTTTCAAGAAGAACATTACGGATTGGTTTGTACAGAACCAGATTGAGCACAAAAAGCAGGATTAGGAAATTGATCATCTGATATACCAATGATATATCAGGAATCACAGTTATCATAAAATCCCCTCCGCCAGTTAATAATTATAAGAAAATCCCTTCCGGCAGTTAATAATCATAAAAGAATCAACTGCTTATATTCAACTGACTGTTTTTACACAAAAACAGCCTAAATTCCAATTAAATCGAGAATTGAGTAACATCCGGGCAATCATTTGTCAACATTGAAACAAAAAATTTCAGAGTTTAATAAATATTTTTTTTATTCCCTTGAAAAAATAAAATTATTGGAATTTGATTTGCTTGTTTTGTAACAACTCAAAAATAAGAAATTTTGCTAAAATTTGATCCGTAAAATAAAGAAAACCAAGCCTTATCAACAAAAAATTTTGTATATTCACTTTATTTTTTAAGAAGATGAAAAATTACGCATACTGATATTTAAAAGAATTCCAAAACCAACCATATTGGTAATAACTGATGATCCGCCATAGGATACAAGGGGTAATGGAACGCCAACAACAGGCATAAGCCCCATTACCATTCCGATATTAATAAATATCTGCCAGAAAATCATGGTTGTGATGCCAAACGCAAGGATAGAACCAAACATGTTACGACAATTATAGGCAATATTTATTCCCCAGAATAAGAGAATAAAATAAAGCAGTAAAAGAATGCTGCACCCCATTAGCCCCCATTCTTCAGCAAGAACAGATACGATAAAATCAGTATGCTGTTCCGGTAAAAAAGATAATGCATTCTGGGTTCCTTTTAAAAAGCCCTTGCCTGTCAGCATACCTGATCCAATAGCTATTTTTGATTGAATAATATGGTACCCAGCCCCAAGGGGATCCCGGTCAGGATTTAAAAAGGTTAATATTCTTGATTTTTGATAAGCTTTAAGTCCAGACCAGAGCAAAGGGGCTACAGCAAGACTAATACCTATCATAGTATACAATACTTTGCGCTCTACCTTGACGAACATGGTCATTGAGCCGGCAATTAAAAGTAGAAGCAGGCCCGTCCCAAGATCCGGCTGATTTAATATTAAAACAAATGGAATCACACATAATATTACCGGTTTTATCAATTTTCTAAAATTGAATCCTGACTGGGAAATCGAAGTTGAATAAACAGATGCCAGACTTATAATCAAGGCAATTTTCATCAATTCCGAGGGCTGAATCCTGACAAACCCCACAAGAAGCCATCGTCTAGACCCACCTCCTATCTGACCGAAAAGGATAACACTTATCAAAAGTCCAACGCAGATTGCATAAATAAATAAATTCATTTTGTCCAGGTCTTTAAAATCGATCATCAAAATGACCATCATTACAATAAAGCCTGTACCCATCCATATCATCTGTTTTTTAAAAAGAATATCGAGGGCGCCTGAATCATTTCCTGCATTAAGGGCGCTGTATAAAATGCCAAGGCCGAGCATACCGATTAAAAAAATCAATGCCATAAGACCCCAATCAAAATTTTTTATTAACCGCCTGTCAAACATGGGCTACTCCGGTATTATTTTTTTTCTTAAATGTCCTTGCGTATATTGTTCTATCAAAGCTGCAGCTATGGGTGCAGCCGCACTTGATCCATGCTCTCCGTGTTCAACCAGCACTGATATTGCGATGACAGGGTTATCTGCAGGGGCATAACTTACGAACCAAGCATGATCCCGCAAAGAATACTTCATTTCTTCGGTTTTTCTTTTATCATTTTTTTTAATACTATAAACTTGAGCAGTACCTGTTTTACCAGCTATTTCAATATTTTGCAGTCTAATTTTCTTTGCAGTACCCCTATTACCTTGTACAGCCATTAAAAGTCCTTTCCTTACTATATTCAATGTCTCTTGGCTCGCTGGTAGACCACCTGTAATTTCTGGTTCAAATTTTTTTACCACCTGTCCATACCCGTCTTTAATTGTCTTAACTATTCTGGGTCTGTACAAGGTACCACCATTACCAACAGCGGCAGTTAAAACAGCCATTTGAAGAGGTGTCACTAAATTATAGCTCTGCCCTATTGCCACAGAGAGTGTTTCACCCCCCTGCCAGGATTCCTTGTTTCTTTTTTTTTTCCATGCCGAAGTTGGAATAAGACCTTTTTTTTCATTCTCAAGCAAAATACCTGTCTTTTTGCCCAGCCCACTGCCCATTGCATACTGGGCTAACTTATCCACCCCAACTTTAACTCCTGAGTGATAGAAGAAAACATCGCAGGATTGAGCGATCCCATCTATCACGCTCAAATCACCATGGCCATATTTATTCCAGCAACGATAAGTTCTATTCCCATACTTTAAAAAACCCGGACAAAAAAAAGTAGTATTTATATTGATATGGTTTTCTTCAAGAGCAGCAAGGGAGGTAATAATTTTATATGTGGAGGCCGGGGGATATTCTGCCTGAATCGCCTTATTGACCATTGGTTTGCCTGGATTGGAAATTAGTGCCACCCATTTTTTTTGGCTGATACCACCAATGAAATCGTTTTGATCAAAACTAGGATTACTTGCCAGCACAAGGATATCTCCATTGGCAGGATCAATGGCAACTACCGCTCCTGACCTGTTTTCAAGCAATCTTTCGGCTGTCTGTTGTAAATCTAAATCCAATGTAAGATTTAAATCCAGGCCTGCAACAGGTTCAACAGTTTTTAAAACCTTAATTGTTCTGCCACTGGCATCGACTTCTACTTGTCTTCCACCCCTTTTCCCCTGCAAATACGTTTCAAATTGTTTTTCAATACCATATCTGCCAATTGAGTCTCCCGACTTAACATTGGGATATTTACCGGTTTTCAATTCTTTGCTGTTTATTTGTCCAAGATACCCTAAAAGATGTGCTGCTGATTTTTTATGAATATAATATCTTGTGGGCTCTATATCGATATGAATCCCGGGAAGATCAAATTTATGAGCTTCAACAATTGCAAGCTGATCCCTTGAGATATCTTTTTTTAATAGTATTGGTTTGTAAACCGCACCATTTTTTGCCCTCACAATTTTATTCATAAATTCTTCAAAAGGCACGGCAATGATTACTGCAAGTTTTTTAACAGTGTCTTCAACCTCGCCTGCATCCTCAAGCACTATTTTGAGATTAAAGGAAGGCCTGTTATCCACCAATAATTTTTTATTTCTGTCAAAGATCAGGCCACGAGAGGATTTAATACTTTTGAGACGCACTGCATTTTTTTCAGATAAAAGCCTGTATTCCTCACCTTTAATAATTTGAAGATAGACAAGCCTTAAAAACAAGAGGGAAAACACAAATATGATGCAAAGGCTTACACCGATAAAGCGTTGCTTTATCCAGTCCTTTTCCTGATTTTTACTGAATTCGATCAACTTTATCCTCAGTATTATTAAAACCGCTTTTTTGAAAAATTTTTGTTTTAAGTATCCAGTTCTGCCAGAAAGCATTTAATACCCAGATACTAGGCGGGATAAAAACAACGCCCCAAAAAACCTGCCTTATTAAAAGACCGAAATTAAATTCCCAGATGGATTCGGCTCCTTGATGGACAAAAACTGAAAACAATAAAAAACCATGTTGAATAAAAATGGAAACAATGCTGATGATAAAAACAAAAAGCGTACTTCGTTGAAAAAGTAATTGTTTGACTATCTGCACAATAATATAAATCCACACATAGGAAAAAATATGATAAAAGAACGGAATAGCTGAAATACTGTCCATGACACATCCTATAATAATGATGGCCAAAACAATTGAAAAGTGAGATGAGATAAAGCTTAAAAAAAGTATTTCAATAATCAGTAGGTCAAAACACTGATCAAACCAGGAAAACGATGGGAGTATAATCGTTTGGGTTACGACTAAAAATAAAGTGAGAACGATGAAAAAAACTATTTGCATTGTTGACCCGTTTCAAAGCAATTCATCTATTATTTTTTAAATACAAGAACTTCTTCAATTTTATTAAAATCCACACTGGTCTCCAGAGTAATATCCTGGAAAAGCTGAGAATGAATCTTTGTTACTTTTGTAATTTTTCCGATTTTCATCCCCTTGGGGAACACTTGGTCCAAACCAGATGAAATAATCATCTCACCTTCTTTTACCTCATCCTTTCTTAATGTATATACAAAAGAACAATTGTCCTCATTATTGCCTTTTACTATACCTCGGACACGGGAATTTTGTACAAGGGAATCAACAGCAGAGTTTCTATCTGTAATCAAAAGAACTCTGGAATAATTTTTTGCAACTTTGATTATTTGACCGACAATTCCTTCGGGAACCAACACAGGACTTCCTTTAACCAGGCCATCTTTGGTACCCTTATCGATCATAATGGTTTTAAACCATGGGGATGGGTCCCTTGCTATAATTTGAGCTGCAACATATGTATTCGGCTTTGTGCTTGTAAAATTAACAAATTTCTTGAGCCGAATATTTTCAAGTTCCAGTTCCTCATATCGATTTCTAATTTCTACGATTTCACCCAGCTGTTTTTTAAGTTCAATATTTTCTTTTACGGCAACAATGGACATAAAATAAGTGCCCCAGATATTCCGGGTAAAATGGATGGTTTTGGTAACAGCCATCTGGAAAGGAGAGGTAATGGAAATAAATAATCTTTCAATGCCGCTGGTTGGCAAGGACTCTTTATTGCTCATAGTCATTGCTATTAAATTAATGGCAATAAACAGAGCAAGCCCAACAAAAATAATAAGTTTTTGTGAAAACATTAAATCAGCTAATAACTACTTCTCTCAAAATATCGATACTGTCAAGCGCTTTCCCGCAGCCAATGGCAACCGTGGATAAAGGATCATCGGCTACAACAATGGGAAGGCCGCTCTTTTCTCTGAGCAATTTATCCAAATTTTTCAATAAAGCGCCCCCACCCGTTAAAACAATGCCCGTATCAACGATATCTGCAGCAAGTTCAGGAGGTGTCTGCTCCAGTGCAATGCGCACTGTTTCAACAATCGCATCAATTTGTTCTGAAATGGCGACTCGAACTTCTTCGGAATCAATTGTAAGTATTTTAGGAATACCGGAAACAAGGTCCCGGCCCTTGACCCCTATGGTTTCAATATTTTCAGGATCAGGATATGCATTCCCAATAGTTGTTTT
This sequence comes from Desulfobacula sp., assembly GCA_018702715.1. Lineage (GTDB taxonomy): Bacteria > Desulfobacterota > Desulfobacteria > Desulfobacterales > Desulfobacteraceae > Desulfobacula. The sequence continues at coordinate 5,694 of JABIYQ010000198.1, forward strand.
TATTATTTCTGCGGTTTTCTCACCAATCAGAAGATTGTATTTACGTTTTATATGCTGACTGATGGAAGAATCCATCTTGTCACCCGCCACCCGTAAAGAATTTGTGTAAACAGCACCGGCAAGTGAAATAACAGCGACTTCTGTTGTTCCGCCACCAATATCAACGATCATACTACAGGTGGGTTCTGTAATGGGAAGGCCTGCACCTATGGCTGCCGCCATGGGCTCTTCGATTAAAAAAACTTCTCTTGCCCCTGCTGACTCTGCCGATTCCCTAACAGCTCTTTTCTCTACCTGGGTAATGCCGGAGGGTACGGCTATGACAATTCTCGGACGTACAAGTGTTTTCCTGTTGTTATGAACTTTTCGGATAAAATGCTTTAACATTGCCTCTGTGACTTCAAAATCAGCAATTACTCCATCTCTCATGGGCCTTATGGCAACAATGTTACCCGGTGTCCGACCCAGCATCCTTTTCGCTTCAGCTCCCACTGCAAGCACTCTGCTTTTTGCCCTTTTATCCGTCCTAACAGCAACGACTGAGGGCTCACTCAATACAATTCCTTTTCCCTTTACATAAACAAGTGTGTTTGCTGTTCCTAAATCAATGGCCAGATCATTAGAAAAAGCACCAAGCAAAGTGTCTGTTATAAAGTTCATTTTACCTCTTTCAAACAAAAAATTTTAAATTGCATATAATTACAAAAGATCTTAATAAACAGTATTTGCTAACAAACTTAAGGTTTTTTTACAAGCCCAAAACACCTTAACACTGGAATATTTTATATTAATTCAGAAAATATTAAATCATGTATTTTTGGACGAAATGTTTTTATTCCCTCATTTGATCTTAAAGGGTGCACTCTGTTGGTTAAAAAAATTATTATCACTTCTGTTTCAGGATCAATCCAGAAAGAGGTTCCTGTAAACCCAAGATGGCCTATGGATGATTTTGAAAAATATTTGCCTGAAGAAGAATTTACTTTTGAAGGAGTATCAAATCCTGCAACCATGTCCTGTTGATTTTTTCTTGATACAAAGCTTTTTATAATATCAGATTTCAAAACTTTGGTGGGTTTATTTAACAGTGCATTCAAGACTTCACTGCATAATTTATAAATTGAACCGGCATTTCCAAAAAGTCCGGCATGCCCTTCAATTCCCCCCACAGCCCAGGCATTATCATCATCAACTTCCCCTACAAGAACTTTGTTTCTCCATGGACATTTCTGGGTTGAAACCATTTTTTGCTTATATTGTGACAATTTTTCTGTATTTGAATCTATTTTTAAAAAAAATAATTCATCAATTTGAAGGGGTAAATATATTTGTTTTGAAACAAATTGATCCAGTCTTTCACCGCTTATCTCTTCTACTATCCAGGACAGGATCATAAATCCCAGGTCACTGTATACCTGACGTTCACCCACCTTATTTTCCAGTGCCTCAGATACCAAAAGGTCTCTCATCAATTTTCGAGGATCTTTATTTGGGTTTATGACCTTTTCAAAATATTTTCTATGAGCAGGAAATCCTGAAGTGTGTCGAAGAAGCATGTCAATTGTGATGTTTGCTTTTGGGGATCTATTAAATTTTTTTAGGATTGTGCCTATTTTCTGGTCCAAAAGGATTTGCCCTCTTTCAAGAAGCTTGGATATGGCCAGGGCTGTTGCCAAAGGTTTAGTCAAAGAAGCAAGATCAAAAATACTGTCTTTTCGCATTTTTAGGTTGTTAAAAATATCTGATCTGCCATAGGATTCATGGAAGACTATTTTCTGATTTTTCGCACACAATAAAACCGCTCCAGGGAAAATGCCTTGTGAGATTGCATTTTCTATTTTCCTGGAAATGCGTTCATTGCCCATAAAAAATTAAACCCGAAAGATTTTTTCAGATTCTGTATTCATTTCGATCCGGGTTCCCATACTAATTGACAGATTCTCCTTGCCATGGCCAGCTTCCAAACCTGAAAGAATTGGCACATTATACGCCTCAAATATTTCAACCAGGATTTCTCTCACATACTCATCATTATCACAGGTTTCAAAGGAACCGACTATCACTCCTCGGATACCTTCAAATAAACCAGCCATTTTCATCTGTGTCAGCATCCGATCAATCTTATAGGCAGGTTCCCCAACATCTTCCAGAAATAGGACCGTATCTTTAAAATCGGGTTGAAACTTTGTTCCCAAAAGATGTGACATTGTGGCAAGGTTACCGCCTTTTAATACACCCGTACACTTACCTGATTTAAGGACCTGACAATCAGTTATATCGATTTTATCTAAGCCGCCCAGAAGTGTACTATTAAATGTATCAATGGTCCTTTTAGGGGCCTGAGCAAATGAAACCACATGAGGGCCATGAATTACCCAATTCCCTGTTTTCTCAATGAGGGTCAACAATATTGCCGTATTGTCAGAAAACCCAATAAACGGCTTAGGATTTTGTCGGATGATATCCCAGTTTAAATGGTCCAGAATTCGTATGGCTCCATAACCGCCCCGGGCACAAATAATTCCATCTATTTTCGGATCTAAAAAAAGAGTGTTAATCACATGGGCTCGAACGAGATCATCGCCGGCAAGATAACGTTTCTTATTAAAGATGTCTTCAGGGACTTTCACCTTGAATCTCAGATTTTTTAAAACCTGAATTCCCAAATTTAATTTTTCAATATCAAAACGTGCAGATGGCGCACAAACACCTAGCATGTCCCCTGGTTTTAAAGCTTTAGGTCTTTTCATAAGGTTTTTGATCTTCACCATTTCTTGAAAAATTATGGTTTAATTCTGATAGAAGGATAAAGCCCCTTACGTTCCCCTGTTCTATAAGGCTGAATCGTATTAAAGGATATATTTTGATCATCTTGAGCATGACCACGGTTTTCATCTTTATTAAACAATGCACCATTTGCCAACAAAATTTGACTGATCCTCCTGCGGAAGGCATCAATAAAAACAGAACCATTACCGGTAAAAACCATTTTCCCCATCCTCAGAGTATCCCGTATTTCAGCAAGGTCATCAAGCGGAATCGTATTGTTTTCAACATCTTTTTCAGATCTGATAAATCCCCATACCAGATGTTCATCCGGTATTTTGATTGTAGTATCAGGATCTATTATGGTATGGGGCATAACAATACATCCTTCGCCGATCTCAATTCGTGCATCGGGTTTTCCATTTAGGAAACAATTAAATCCAACAAAGGTTTCAAGACCAATATCTGCATGTATGATCTTTCCACCATGAGCTGTGATGCACAAACCGGCAAGATTTGAATTAATAATATATGTATTTTCCTGTGCATTAGAACCATTGCCCATTACAGCATTATCCAAAAACGCCCTTTGAGACACAAGAACATTTTCACCAATGCGTGTTTTGCCCTGAATCAACGCATATCTGTTGACGGCTGAACTATCTGGCGCTTTTATCGGCTTAAGGTTTACCACATCAAATAATTTCTCATAATCCTGCTCTCGTTCTTTAACAAAGTCGTAGATAATCCCGCGGGGCTGGTATGAAGAATTTACCCCTACAAAATTATCCAAAACCTCTTTTTTAAACTTATATTTAAACTCAAAATTCCTGCTCCTGATCCACACTGTTCCCGGATCAATTTTCCGATGGAAAAGTTCTCCGGCCTGAACATATGAAAACTCACCCACAATACAGGAATGAAGATTCATAAGATCCACCGTTGCAAAAGGACCTAAAAAGCATCCTTCAAGGGTTGTCCCATGAATATTGACATAATGAGCTGCTATTGTATTATGGATACCAAATTGTTCAGGGCTCTCAAGATTGTGCGAGTTACTGTGAACAAGTGTCTTATAAAGAAGACTGTCTCTGATCGTGATCATTTCATCTTCCACAAGCGGAACATCTTTTTTATACCGGATCGTGTCACCCATCCGTTTTAATTCATCTCC
>JABIYQ010000229.1 GCA_018702715.1 Desulfobacula sp.
AAGCATACTTTTAATATCTTCTTTAGTATGGGGAAGATAGCGCATGGCAATTTATCCTTTCAATATGTCAAGATATGCTGCTTTATCAAAAAGATCATCCAGCTGGGAAACATCCTCAGGCTTGACTTTAATGAGCCATCCATTGTCATAGCAGGATTCATTTACCAATTCGGGTGCATCTTCAAGATCTTCATTGATTTCTACAATCTCTCCAGATATGGGTATATAAATTTCCGAAACAGCTTTAACCGATTCTACACTACCAAACTCATCACCTTTAGAAAATGTATCACCTGTTTCAGGAAGCTCGACAAAAACGATTTCGCCAAGCTGATCCTGGGCATAATCATTAAGGCCAATAGTTACAATGCCATCGGAAATTTTTGCCCATTCATGGCTTTTTGTATATTTTACATCATCCGGTAAATTAAGATCACTAATCTCTCTCATAAAAACCTCCTAATATTAAGTGTTAAAATTATTTATTTTTTTTCTGGCAGTTCTGTCTGGTCTTATATCTGCCACAATAGTTGCAGTTATTTTTCTTTTTTGACCTTTAAGTGTCAATATCCTGGCCGGCTCAAGCTTTTTTGTAACCATTACAAAACCACAGCTAATACCTTTTATTTTCAAGTCCTGGGGAAGATTTTTTGAATTGATGCTCACAATATCCCCTTTATACCGGGTAATCCCCATATCTGTGGCACAGGTAAGGACTTTGCCGATTACATTATTCGTCTCATCTATTACATGGGTATTTTCTCCAGCAGAAACCTTTCTTAAAGAATCTCCTACAAACGGGTAGATAAATGGATCATCCTTGCTTGATAAAAGTGACTCAGCTCCGAGAAAATCCTTTGTAAAAGATGCTTTGTCGTCAGTAAAGGGAAGAGCAAACTCCCATGGGTGATTCAAAAATTTCCAGCTGCCAATATCCTGATGAGATAATGGCAGACATGCGCCGACCCTCAGAGAATCTCTTGCACCCAGACCACAGGCAGAAATTCCATAGTCTTTGCCTGCAGATAAAATATCTTTCCAGAGCTTAGCAATGTATTTTGGATTAAGAAAAATTTCAAATCCAAATTCACCAGTATATCCGGATCTTGATAATAATACGGGGGTACCGTCCATCAATTTAGCCTCGGATTCACCTAAAATAGATTCATTAAAATTGCCTTTAAATGAAAAATAGGGCATTTGATTAAAAATAGCCTCAGGATTTTGAAGTATGCTAAAAAGAATCCGGGCTGAATTTTTTCCTTGTATATCCATTTTTCCGGTTTTTTCACTTAAATCTTCAATGCTAACATCCAGGTTTGCTTTATTGATCTCAAGATGCCGGGTAATTGCTGCACCCATACCTGCGTTTACACAGATCATGAAAAAATAGTCTGAAAACTTGTAAACAATTGCATCATCTATACAATGGCCTTTTGTATTCAAAAAAGCGCCATATACACAATGACCTTTTTTAAGTGTGTCAATGTTCCTGGTAAAACAATAATTTATGAGATCAAAAGAGTCCTTGCCATTAACGTTTATGCAGGCCATGTGGCTTGTATCAAATATGCCTGCTGATTTTAAAACAGCAAGGTGCTCATTTTTAACGCCTGTTTCATACCACAACGGCATGTCAAATCCGCCAAAGTCAGCCAAATTAGCTCCTGCTGCTTTATGCCAGTCGTATAAAGGCGTGGTTTTTAAACGGGTACTCATGAAATAATCCTTATTAGTATCTGAATGGATTAAAAAATATAGGGAACTTTTAAATTATAGGATTTATAAATGACAAAGGTTTCAACTGAACTGATCCCTTTGATTTGTGAAATTTCTTTGGTATAAAATTCAAGCAGTCCAAAGTTCTTTTTAAAAAGAACCAATACAAGAAGGTCATATCTTCCTGTAACAACACTAACTGAAATAACACCTTTGAGTTTACTTATTTCCTCACCTTTTTCAACCAGATTCATCTCTGCCAGCTTTATTCCAATTATAACGGCACGATGGTCCGGAAGGGTGGCAGGGTCAACAAGACCGCAAATCTCAAGGACACCCTCATCCTGGAGTTTATTCACTCTTGACCTTACTGTATTTTCTGTAATGGCGAGTTTATCAGCAATCTTTTTAAAGGATTTTTTCCCTTGTCTTAATTCTCTGATAATATCAATGTTAGTATCATCAATCTTCATGGTTTCCTCAGTTTTAGGTAAAAATTTGTGGAAAAAATAAAATTAATCAAATTTTTATTGAAAAATATCTTAAAATGATGATATTGTCAAATTAAATTTAAACAAACTCATGAAAAATCAAATTTTTTTAATCAAAATTAAGGTAATTCATTTAAGGATTATTAAATCATCGCAAATAGATCATAATAAAATTTTAATATAAATGTGACTGGAGAATAATATGTCAACAAAAATTATTGTTATTGGAGGAGGACCGGGAGGATATGTTGCAGCTCTCAGGGCAGCAGCGTTAGGGGGAATAGTAACCCTCATAGAAAAAGAAAATTTGGGTGGCACCTGCCTTAACTGGGGGTGTATTCCATCAAAGATCATGAAGAATTCAGCTGACATTTTTCTTAAATTTTTAAAAGCAGAAAATTTTGGTATCAAGGTTCAGGGCAGTGTAAGTCCGGATATGAAATCTTTGATGAAAAAAAAGGATAAGATTCTGGAGAGCCAGAGGCAGGGGATTGCAGCTTTGTTAAAAAATAGTGGTATTGTGCTTGAGATGGGCAGGGCGGTGATAAAATCAAAGGGAGTTGTAGAGGTTGTCTCAAAGGATGACAATAAAAAAGAACTTTATTATGACAAGCTGATCATTGCCACAGGAACAAAACCTTTGAATGTTGCTGATTTTCCCTTTGATCATCATCATATCCTGTCTTCTAATGACATCCTGCAGATGGATAACATACCAGAATCTATAGTCATTGTGGGTGGAGGCGTAATTGGTTGCGAATTTGCATTTATATTTTCAGCTTTAGGGTCAAAGGTGACCGTTGTTGAGGCCCTGTCAAGATTGCTTCCTTTGCCTTCAGTAGACCAGGACTGTTCCAAGTTGCTGTTAAGAGAGATGAAAAAAAGAAAGATTGATGTTTTTTGTGATACCATTGTCAGATCATCTAATATAGTCAAATCATCTGATATAAAAGATGATCAGGTTTCCATCCATTTGGAAATCTCCCCGTTTACAGATAATCCAAAACCCAAAAAATTAAAAACCAATGTGATTTATGCTCAAAGAATGGCTGTCTGTATTGGCCGGTGTGCACTATCCTCTGACTTGGGGTTGGAAAATATTGATCTTAAAACCACGCCCCAGGGGTGGATTGACGCCAATGAAAAACTTGAAACAAATGTAGATGGTGTTTATGCCATCGGTGATATCCTTGGTCCGCAAAAAGTGATGCTGGCCCATGTGGCATCCCATGAAGGAATTATCGCTGCCCAAAACGCAATGGGTGGGAAGGGTGTTATGGATTATGATGTAATTCCGGGAGCTATCTTTACCATGCCGGAAATCGGCACAGTTGGATTGAGTGAGGCCGAGGCAATTAAAAAGGGATATGAGGTGGAAGCGTTCAGTGTTAATTTTCGAACCCTTGGAAAAGCCCAAGCCATAGATGAGCTTGCAGGAACAGCAAAAATGATTGTTGAAAAAAAATCCAACAAAGTTCTTGGGGTTCATTTAATCGGTGCTCACGCTACTGATCTCATTGCCGAAGCAACCCTGGCCATCCAGAAGGGGTTGACTGCAAAAGATATTGCAAACACCATCCATGCACACCCAACACTTGCCGAAATCATGGGAGAAGTCTCTTTTAAAGCCTGTGGTACTTTGGTTCATTAGGCTTATTTGAGCAAAGAAGAAATT
>JABIYQ010000145.1 GCA_018702715.1 Desulfobacula sp.
ACATGGCCACTTTGGAAGAAGCAAGCGTAAGAAAGAATATAGAACCGTTTTCCAGATTTTTAGCTGAGCTCGTTCAAAAAAGGTGATGTGATATTTATTAAACTTTTTCAAAAAACGGATTAACTGGAAATGGGTATATCTAAAAAAAAGAGACAATATATCAAAAAAAACTATCCCAGGCTTTCTTTGGAGATAATATCAGCCGACACAGGTGCCAGCGTCAAAGAGGTTGAAAAGGTTCTGGGTATAAAGGTTCCCGATCAAAAAAGAAATTATGAAATTTTTGATTTGGTACTTGAATGGGGTATTTTATTAGCTGTTTTTTTTGCGCCTTTTATCCTGATGCCGGGCCTGCGCGATGCCTCCAACATACCTCAGGATGCATTTGTTCAAAGCTCTTCATTTCTCCTCGCCCTTGTATGGGGTTTAAAATCTATTTCAGACAAAAAACTTTGTTTTGTTCGTTCTCCCTTGATCCTTCCTTTGTCTGCCTTTGTTATCTGGTGTCTTGTTTCACTAATAGTTGCAGCCAACCTGTTTGAAGGCTTTCATGTTTTTTTTCAGGTTTTGTCCATGTTTATTTTTTTTCTTGTTGTTTTAAATGTCTATTATCAAAAAAAGGATTTCCACAGACTTATAATGGCTCTGGTTTTATCAGGGGGTATAATTGCCCTGATTGGATGCTGCCAATACCTTTTTGAGTTTTCCTGGATTCCCCAGGCAAGGCCTCCTGCTGCAACATTTACAAATAGAAACATGGCATCCCAATTTATAGTCCTTGTGATTCCTTTCGGGTTTTATCTTTTTTTAAAGACTGAAAATTATATTGTTGGTTGGATAGCAACTTTGTTAACCGGTCTGATGGTTCTTTATGCTGTTTATACCAAAAGCCTTGCTGCATGGGTTTCCATAAGTGTTGAGGCAATTGTATTTATATCTATTTTAATTTATCTGGTTAAAACCGGTAAATACCAGTTTAAAATAAAATCCAGATTATATGCCCTGGTTTTGACATTCACAGGTTTTTTGCTGTTGATAAATATTGATTCAGGTGGATTTAATCTTAAATTTGGAGGCCTGTCTGATCAGGTCACAAGTGTCCAGGAGTTTGTTCAGTCAAAAAGCAGCAGCGGTGTGGATGTTGTACGCAGTGATGCTGCTGTTAAAGGTCAGTCCAGCATAGAGTGGCGGTGGTCTGTCTGGTTGAATTCCATGGCAATGATAAAAGATAATCCGCTTATCGGGGTTGGAGCTGGAAATTATAAGATTGAATATCCATTATATAATCACAAGGTCGTAAGGGACACAAAGTTCAATCTTGAAAGTCAGTTGGACAGGGCTCATAATGACTATATCCAGGCTGCTGCAGAGTTTGGAATTACGGGTTTTGTAATAGCATTGTGGGCTGTTGTATGTTTTTATTATATCCTGTTTTGTCTTTTTAAAAGCGATTTGTCTGATTTGCCCGGTAAAAAATTATTGCTGGCAGCAGCCCTGATGTCAGCTGGAACGGGTATGCTTTTTAATGCAGGCTTCAGTTTTCCTTTCCAGCGGGCAATCCCTCCATTTATTGTCATGCTGATTTTTGCCATTGCCTGTGTCATGCATGCTCAAAAGATAAAAACCTCCCATACAAGTATAATTGATACAAGGTTATTATATGCTGTTACCTTTGTTTTTACCCTGTTATTTTTTTATATTGGTCATTACCATTACACTATGATCAAGGCGGATAAGTATTTTGGCAGAACAATCCGCTGTTACAATAATGGTAATTGGCCGCAACTTTTAAATGAAGCTGACAAAGCTCTTTCATACAATGCAGGAAGAAAACGTGTTTTGTTTTATAAAGGCTTTGCCAGCAATGAACTGGGTAAAATAAAAGAAAGTATTCAATATTATGAAGAATTAATCCAATATTTTCCCAATTATATCAATGGACTGCTCAATCTGGGCATAGCATACGGGAAAGTGGGAGAAAATGCCAAGGCTGTGGAAACATTTAAAAAAATTATTGTCCTCATGCCGGATGAAGGCGGGTATTACAGTGATGCAGGTCATTATCTTACGAAACTTGGAAAGCTTGATCAGGCATATACTTACCTTAAAAAGGGGGCAGAGCTGGAAAAAGAAAATGCCATCATTCTACTCAATTTTGGCGTACTCTGCATGCAGATGAAAAAATATTCTGAAGCCAGAAAGGTATTGAAAAAAGTTGCTGAGTTAGAGCCTGACTGGGATCAGCCAAAGCAATAT
>JABIYQ010000448.1 GCA_018702715.1 Desulfobacula sp.
ATGCCCCATCTGATGGGTGATAACTCCTTCGGAACTTGCGTGAAGCTGTGTGGCAGATACATCTATTGGCAGGAAAATAAAAATAGCAATTGCAATTTTTGGTAAAAATTTAAATATCATACGTATGCTATACAGATTTTTTAGCATAAAGTTTTTTAATTACCTTTTTTAATATTGCAAAGATTATATATGACAATATAATACAAATAACAAACCAGAGCATAGAACTGACATTTATCGTTGAAGAGGACCCAAAAGAAAAGGAAAACACCCATTGTTTCCCAAAGCGTTCTAAAAGATTTGAAGGCGTATACACGGTTGTCACATAGGAGACCACCAATAAGATGGGAAGGACATTAACCATAAAATGCTTTAATAATCCTTCAAAGAAATAATCATAATATGCTTTGTTTAATTTGGCCTGGTCTATATTTTTAGCCAAAGCTTTACCTTTTTTTCTGTCAGGATGTTTCATGGCCTCTTCCCTCACACCCTGCCAGTGTTTATAATCTTTTTCCAGCATGATATATCTTTTGGTCACATACAATTTACCTATAATTCTTGTAAGAATAACAACGAAAAATGCAAGAATAAATATAACAAATCCCGGGCCCAGGATTTCAAGGGGAGAAAACAAGGTATCCAGAAATATTACAGCGTTGTTCAAAAAAGCTTCTATGGGTTCCCAAACCCCGTCTAAAAAATTGTCCATAACATTTCCCTTAAAATAAAACCCGTGGCTGATTTTCTCATTATAGAGATTCAGCACACGGGTTTCAAGGTTCATTTACCCTTTATAAGGGTTATATCCAGATTTCAATCTTGAAAAATCTGAAAAACAAGAAGAACAATGTAACTGCAAGAACAACCTTTAAGGTCATTTCAGAAAACATTTTCTGTGCCCGGCTGCCAAGCATACCACCGGCAAACCCACCGATAATAATGGAAATGGCCAGGGTCATGTCAGGCAAATATCCTGCCATCAGGTATCCGATAAAGGAACCAATACTGGAAAAACAGGTTCCGATCAAAGATATGGGAACGGCCACATACATGGGAAGCCCGGCCAAAGTTGTCATGGCAGGAACAAGTAAGAATCCGCCGCCAATACCAAAGGATCTGGATACGATACCAATAAAAATACCCAGGAATGCAAAAAGCAATGGGTTGATAGTGAATTCTTCACCCCAGAATTTAAATCTGTAATCCGTCAAACCTGTTTTTACCGGCTCAATACTGCCCATTTGTGCAGAGCGACCTTCAGCTTTTGCTGCGGCAACCTCTTTATTAAATTTCTGGGTCATGGCCTTGATGCTTTTTCTTTTATTCATGGCCTTAGGGGTCATTTCCATCAAGGTCTTGATTCCCATGATGACAACCAGGATAGCCAGCCATTCTTTATAGGCTTTCATGGGCAGAATGGCAGACACGTATTTACCCAGCCAGATGGAGCCGACAAAAATACCGGCCCCAAAGGAAAGTCCTACAGGCCATGCAACGCGTTTTTCAACCATTGCATACCGCCAGAAAGCGCCAAGAGGGGAAAACAGTGTGAGAGCAATATTAGAGGGTTTTAATACATTGGCTGCATTGATACCAACAGGCCCCATGGTGTTAACAACCAATACCTGGAAAGCCGCCATGAGCATACCACCGGCAGCACCGATCATTGAAAAATAGGTTCCAACAAGGATTGAACCGATAACAACCCATAGAGGATTCATATATCTGTAGGCTTTGGACATCCAGAAACCATTCTTCTCAACTGTATAATCTCCAATTTTAGCATTGTTCACATATACATCAAACTTGGTATTTGGAGGGGTATGTCTAAAAGATTTAAAGGAGGCTGTAAATTCACCTGTTGCTTTATCAAGTTTTACAGATGTGCCTTTGTCCCAGTAATTACCGCTTGACTGGTCACCGATGACAGTTTTTGAAAAAATAACGACTTTACCTGTTCTGTTACTCTCTTTAACAATGGTATTGATACCATAGCCACTCTCATTGGCATACTTTAAAAAATTCCACTGCTCGTCTGATTTGATGGGGCCCATCATTGTGCGAGCCACAGAATCCACATCATTGAATTTCTTTTTCAGATAGAACATGGTGGTGCTGTAAATCCCTTGTCCTTTTTTAAGAAGAACTGAAGGGCCGCCAAATCTTTTCTTGTCTACTTTACCAAATTTTTCAGGTACGTTGGTAATCATGTAATAAAGAGGCGGAATTTTTGTGTCGTTGGCAAACCCTTTCTTTTTACCATCTTTTTTAAGTCTTTTGGTCTCAAATGCACCTTCCGTGTCTTTGGGTGCAAACATGTTTTGCTGGGCAATGGCAAGATATAAATCCTGACCCGGTGCAATTTTTCCTTTTACTTCAACAACATCTCCTGCCTTATAGGCAGTTGCAGATATTGTGTTAGCCGCAAAAGATCCAGACACTGTAAATAGTAAAATCAGCGTCATCATAATGAAACTCATAAAAATTTTTTTCATTTAACTCTCCTTTTTAAATATATAAAATAACAATTATAAATTAAAATATCTGACGGCCAGCTTTGCCCCCAGATAACTTGTGATTCCGGATATACCCATGTAAATGAGTAAATCGTAAATATCGAGTGAAAAAGCGTTACTCAGAAAGGACACTGCAAAATTTAAAACAACAAAGGTAATGGCACCTGCGCCAACTCCCAGTACAAATGAAAAAACAGGAATATTAATTATTCTGTTTTTCATGGTTTCCACAAGTCTGTAACCTGTCAGTGCACCGTTAAAGGCAATAAAAACAGGCATAATAAAAAAAATTGTGTCTATAGCGATAAATGTTGAACAAAAAACTGCGAGTACCAGTGATCCGCCGACCCCAGTGAAAATTGATTTTAAGGTTGCAATGGTCATTTTTTCATTTTTTCCCTTTCAGTTATGGTCCTGTTTGACATGAGCTTTATACAGGAGGTACACAACTTATGATGATCCTTGGTATCAGGATGGGTAAGGGTGCTTTCTCCCACATGTCTGAGAAAGCTTTCCGTTGCATACATTTTTCCGCAGCACTCACATCTTTCCAAAAGCAGTTGACCTATGATCTCTTCTTTTATGGAAATAGTCCTGACACTGTCATGATCAATCACCTTTATAATATTGGTCGGACAAAGGTTGGCACAGGTTCCGCACCCGATGCAACAACCCGCCTCAGGAACCACCATTTTTCCATTTTCAGTCTTCACCATTTTCAGGGCTTTGGCTTTTACGATTTCACTGCAGACCCGGATACAAAGGCGGCACCTTATACAACCGTTTGGCGGCGGGGTTGTAACAATATCAAATTGTTTTGCAAGACTCCTGATCCTGGACGAGTCAGGTGCCATTTGCAAAAGCTTGTTAAACGCTTTTGCACGATTAGTTTTCACTAACTTTGAATCGGTCCTTATTACTAAATTTTCTTTGACCTTAATAATGCATGAGAGCATTACCACCTGTTTGCCTGTGGGAGATGCCACTTCAACACCGCAAAGTTTGCATGAACCGGACGGCTTCAGTGCCGGGTGAAAACATAAATGAGGAATTTTTATTCCGTTTTCCTTTGCCACCTGAAGGACTGTCTGGTTTTCTTTTGCGCTAATTTTCTTATTATCTATTGTGATATCAATCATGGGCTGC
>JABIYQ010000210.1 GCA_018702715.1 Desulfobacula sp.
ATACCATTTATCAGGAAGACGAATTTCTTTTTCAATGACGAACCTTAAAAAAACCGATGTTCTACAAACCAATGATCCTTTTTTAGAACAAAAAAAGAATGAACTCCTGGTTGCAGTGTATGACAATCATTATGAAGCTTTTGAAAAAATTTATAAAGATATTCTTAAGCATGCTCAAAGCAAATCCGAATTCAGTGAAAATACGGAAAAACTATTAAACCAGATACAGACCCTATTTAAAAAATTCAAACCTGCTCTATTGAAGAATTGCACCCCAAGTATTAAAGAAACAAATAACCGCCTTAAAGACCTCATTTTATTTTCTATTAAAAAATTATCCAGAAATATTATCCATATCAATTTTAATACATGGGAAACAAATCTTGATTTAAGCCATCAACAAAAAGAACTCTTGTATAAAACCGCCATGACTTTTCAATTGACCTCGGGTTGCAGCAATTATTGCCGACGATGCAATGAATGGGCATTACCCGGCGTCAGGTCACACTTTTCCCATCATGCCGTCTTAAAAATTCTTAAACAGATGGCGGATCAGGGTAATGACGAAATTTCTCTATATGGTGCTTCTGATCCACTTGACTGGGAGGAAAATGAAAAAACCATTTCCGATATTATAGACTATCTGGACACATTAAAACTTGAATACAGTCTTCTGACAAAGGTTCCAAAAACAAAGGAGTCCTTATTAAAGACGCTCTTAAAAAAACATTCAAATCTTTCCGTCAGCATCACTTCAAAAAATAAAGCCAGAATAAAAAAAATAGAACAAGACTTTGAGAACCCAATCAGCAAACAGCATGACCTGGAAGAATTATTGATCCCGGCAGGTCTGGATGAAGATTTTGTGACCATAAACCCTTCTATTACTGATGGATATGGTGTGGAAGTTACCCCGGATGGAGCATTTATTATTATCCCCACTTTTACCAGTGCTTTGCATCCTTTTGGACACAAAAAAATTCAGGTTACATCCAAAACAAATTTTTTCCCCATAAAAAAAACCGGTCGCAAAGCCCTGCTTGTTGATTATTTCAAACCCATTGAAGGATATGACCTGAAACAAAAACGATACTACTTGGATTACCTGCTTGACGTACAGATAGAGTCTATAATCCTTGACAATGGTGAATATGAATTGACACCACCGGGAATGAGAAGCCTGAAAGAATATCTTTTTATATTTGAAGAAAAGCCAAGGATTCAGCGAAAAAAAATGACCCTGTCAGTTCTGAAACGCTTAAAAAGACAATTTGTTTTAACTACGGGTTTTAAAAAACTGTCTGCCCGGAACAAAGAGTTATATTTAAAAAAGATCAAGGCTCACCTGAACTTTTGTAAAAAAGCTAACTGCCGGTCGTTAAAACTTTTTGCCATCTCTTTTTTTCTTGAATCCATATCCAATTATGTTCTTAAAAACCCAATCAAAACTAAAATGATGCAATTTCTTTTAAAAGATGAAAAAAAACTTGTTTTCAAGACCTTAACTAAAAAGATTTCTCACGCATCCCCTGAAGACCTTTTAATAAGCCCTGATATTGATTCTTTTTATATTTTCAGATTCTATATTTTTAGTCTTATGAACAAATCCAATGATACCAATGCCAATGACACCAATAATAGTGCCATACTTAAATTTATTAAAGCCTATCCGTCTGTATACGACCCTGTTGCCGACATATTTACCCATCATTAATGCCAATTTTATTAACTTAGAATAAAAAAGATATTGATTTTTGATTTACTAAATGCATGCAATCTGGTATGTATACCGATTAAAATTTCCAAATATGTTTATCTTGACAATATTAAGGAATAAGTATAATATTAAGAGTTTTTTAAATTGCGAAAGTACTGTAATAATAAGGAGAGTTTAAAAATGTACGCAGTTATCAGAACCGGAGGAAAACAATACAAGGTTCAAGAGGAACAGATCCTGAAAGTTGAAAAACTTGAAGGTACCGAAGGTTCCCAGGTTGAATTTGATGACGTCCTCATGTATTCAGATGGTGAAACCATTACCCTTGGAAGCCCAAAAGTTGAAAGTGCCATAGTCAAAGCACACATTCTTGACCAGGCAAAAGACAAAAAGAAATTGGTCTTCAAGTATAAACGTCGTAAAGGCTTTAGAAGATTGAAAGGCCATAGACAGCATTATACTGAAATTAAAATAGATTCCATTGCAGTTTAGATAGTAAGGAGAAACCTAATGTCACATAAAAAAGCAGCGGGTAGTACAAAAAACGGTCGTGATTCAAACGCCCAGAGACGGGGTGTCAAAAAATTTGGCGGACAAAACGTTCTTGCAGGTAATATCCTTGTAAGACAGGTTGGGACCAAGCTTCATCCTGGTAATAATGTGGGTATGGGTAAGGACTTTACTCTTTTTGCATTAATTGACGGAGTTGTGACTTTTGAAAGAAAAGGCCGCGACAGAAAAAAAGTCAGCGTTTATGAAGCGTGAAATTTGTAGATGAAGCAATTATCACTGTCAGGTCCGGTGATGGCGGTCGCGGATGCACAAGCTTTCGAAGAGAACGCTACATTGAAAGAGGTGGACCTGATGGTGGAGATGGCGGTGATGGCGGTCATGTAATCCTGAAAATCGATGAGAGTAAACGAACACTTTTCGATTATCGCCGCCAAAAACTGCTCCTTGCTAAAAATGGCGAGGGCGGTAAAGGCAAACAAAAACACGGCAAAAACGGCTCACACTTCACGATCTCACTTCCCCCTGGAACTATTGTTTCCAATGCAGACACCAACGAAATAATTATTGATCTAACCGATACTGCGGATGAGTATATTGTTGCCCAGGGCGGCATGGGCGGACGAGGTAATAAACGATTTGCATCTTCCACCAACAGGGCACCCAGATATTCTCAACCCGGTATTCCCGGGATTGAACTCAAGCTTAAGCTGGAACTGAAACTTCTTGCCGATGTAGGGCTTGTTGGCTTACCCAATGCGGGCAAATCAACACTGATCAGCAAAATATCTGCAGCACGTCCAAAAATTGCCGATTATCCCTTTACAACACTGACCCCAATTTTAGGGATGGTAGAACCTAACTTTGGAGAACCCTTTGCAGTTGCAGATATCCCGGGGTTAATCGAGGGTGCTCACCAAGGTACCGGCCTTGGTATAAGTTTTTTAAAACATATTGAAAGAACCGGTATCCTTGTTCATTTGATTGATTCTTTCCAGATAGATCCTGATTTTCCCCTTAAGGCTTTTAACCTGATCAACAATGAATTGTCCAAATACAGTCAAACACTGGCACAAAAAACTCAAATAGTGGTGCTTAATAAAACCGACCTGCCGGATACAATTCAAAAAATTGAGGTCTTTAAAAATGCCTTAAAAGATATCCAGATTTTGACCATATCAGCTATAACCGGGGAAGGGGTAAAAGATCTTATTAACCTTTTAGCCACTAATCTTTCTAAGAGCTAAAAATGAAAGCTGGACTTTTTGGGGGAACATTTAATCCTTTCCACAATGGACATATTGAAATTATTCAGTATGTCAAAGATAGATATGGCTTGAATAAAATATTTTTAATTCCTTCTGCAACTCCTCCCCATAAGCCGGACATAAACCTCGCACCTGCTAATGACCGGTTTGAGATGGTAAGTCAGAGTTTGCAGGATCATGAAAATTTTTTCGTATCAGACAAAGAATTAATACGGGAAGGGCCTTCCTTTACCA
>JABIYQ010000363.1 GCA_018702715.1 Desulfobacula sp.
CTGCTGATATCTTTTAAGTAGGGATGAATATTTCGTATCAGATCAGATCCCTGTTCCGCAGCCCTTCCCAGGACAAAGAGCTTTGTTCCAAATCTGAATTTATTTTCGTAGTTTTCCAAAACACCCAGGTCGGACAAGGTATAAACCATATTAAAAACAGTGCTCTTGTTCAATGATAACTCATTGGATATTTCTGAAATACCCATAGGTTCTTTTTTCTTTCCCAGAAGTGCCAATATTTGAAAGCACTTATCAATGGCAGGGACCCGTTTAAATTCCATTTTTTAATCCTTATTTTCAAGGCTACTTATTCTCTATATAAAACAAACGTTCTCAATATAAAATAACATCAAGCCTATGTCAACAAAAAATAATGCGGAGTTTTTGGGTGGCAGAAATTGTCTGGTATAGTATAGATAAATCTTCTATGCATAAAAG
Source organism: Desulfobacula sp. (assembly GCA_018702715.1). Classification (GTDB taxonomy): domain Bacteria; phylum Desulfobacterota; class Desulfobacteria; order Desulfobacterales; family Desulfobacteraceae; genus Desulfobacula. The sequence goes on from JABIYQ010000363.1 coordinate 439, forward strand.
GGCTTTTGTTTGATAATACAAAAGCCCTTTTAAGTTGAAAACTTTTTTATGAATTTAATATTTTTTTAGCACTTTCATTGTTCACATCAGACACATGGGGAATGCCTGTTTCAATAGCTGTTTCCCGATTACCTGAAAAAATTTCTTGCCGAGTAATCTGATTCAAAGAAAATTTTCTCGCCCCGGCCATGAGTTGTTGCAGACCACAATAAAGCTTATCAGCCTGTGTATAGAAGCCAATGGCACCATATGGAATTTTCTTTATTTCATCCTTGCCGATTTTTTTCTCAAGATCATGGTAACCGGCAAAAATTTCATCTGCGGTTTTTCCAACTTCCAGAACGTTTTTCGGAAGTTCATTCCAGGTACCATTCACCTTTGCTCGTCGATCAGGATAGATTGCACCCTCTATATTTGAGCCTAAAAACCCAGGAATCATGATGGCTCTTCCCATACAAATTAATTTTGTATAAGGTGCTCCTAGGGCCAATGCTTTAAAAATATGATCTTCAAGGGCAAATCCACCGGCAAAAGACATATCCACTACATTTTTCCCTTTTGCTGATAAAATACTGGCATATTCATGGGCTTTTGAATGAAGATTAATTGAAGGAACACCCCAGCTTTGCATCATGTTCCAGGGACTCATACCAGTCCCCCCGCCGGAACCGTCTATCGTCAAAAGATCCAGTTCAGCATCCGTTGCAAACTTAATGGCCATTGCCAGCTCTTCCATGCCATAAGAACCTGTTTTCAGGGAGATTCTCTCAAAGCCGATGCTGCGAAGATATTCCACGCTGTTCATGAAATCTTCCTGGACTTTGCTGACCGTATCAAAGTTAGTTCCACCCAGCCGGCTGTGACGGGCAAAGGACTTAATAGCTCCCTGCTCAAATCCTTGTTGAACTTCAGGCAGGGATGGATCAGGATCAACCACATACCCGCGTTTTTTCAGAAACATGGCATATTCAAGGCTTCTGACCTGTATTTCTCCTCCAATATTTTTTGCCCCCTGACCCCATTTTAATTCAATGATACACTTGTTGCCATATTTGTTCACAACATACTCGGCCACACCATTTCTTGTATCTTCAACATTGAGCTGAACAATAATGGCACCATAACCGTCAAAATACCTTAAATAGGTCTCAATTCTGCGGTCGAGCTCAGGCGCCTTAACAATTTTACCTTTTTTGTCTGTTTGCGGACCAATTTCAGAATCTCTATCCACACCCACCACATTTTCACCGATCACAACCGGGATACCAATCAATGCACCACCAATAGCAAATGAGTCCCAGTATTTTTCTGCAATAAGTGTTGATCCCAATGCGCCGGTCATCATTGGCATGCGAATTTTTGTCTTGGTTTTGCTCCCAAACTCTGTTTCAAGACTGACATTGGGGAAAATACAGTCATCCGGGTTATTTGTCATATCACCTGTAAGACCTTTAGAACCATAGGCATATCCCTGGATTCTAAGGGAATTATAGGATACCCCCACATGGGTGGTATTGTTTGCACCGGCAGTGACCAGACCAAAACTTCTTGGATACAACAATTTCCTTCCAACCATGCTGGAAAGCCATGTTTCGCACTTGCCTTTACAATCTGCCCGGCATAATGTGCAAAGACTCGATTCACAGGCATTCCCTCTATTTTTTGTTCCCAGGGCATCATTTCCTTTTGAAAATCTCATTTCCATTGCTCTCTCCTAATTTAACAGGGTTATTTTTCTGCATTTCCTCATTGAAATGATTTCCCAAAAATAAAAAAAGGCGCTTCCCCGATCATATATCTCGGAGCAGACGCCCTTGTCATTTTGGTATTTATATTTACGCCGTTGTAAAAATAAATACAATTTCATCAAGAATTATATCTTACAAATTATAATGTCAACTTAATTTAAGATGTAATTATTCAGCTCTTACGCTTGAACCCGCCCTGTCTGATGGATATTTTGTTCGATGCTAAACGCTTAACCTCCTGCAAATATCCATCAGACAGGGCTTTGGGGATATTTTTTTTAACGGGCTGAACAATTACTTTAAGTTTTGCTTTTTTTTGGAATCATTTGAAAAACTGATCTACTATATAAATATCAGCCAGATCTATTCGTCCCTAGTAATCCATCTTATCTGGAATAACGCCACGCACTCCACCCCTTGGATTAGGCGTATCCCCTTCTCTCCTTGGTATCAGATGGATATGACAGTGGAAAATAGTCTGGCCTGCCGATTTTCCAGTGTTCATCCCAATATTTAGTCCAGTCACTGAAGAATCATTCTTTAAGATTTTTTTTCCAAGAACTTTAAGGAGACTGTTGGCATCGATTAGTTCTTGTTGTGTCAATTGGAAAAAATCTGTGCAATGGCGTTTAGGTATTATTAATAAATGTCCATTGCTTACAGGATTTAAATCATTTATAGCCACGACCGAGTTATAATCTTCAACAATTCTGGATTTGATATTTTCATAACAAAATGGGCAATCCGGCTTATTCTCAATAAGATCATCAAAGGTCATTTGTTGTCCTTAAGAAATGCTTGTATTGATTATTCATTATCACGTTGTTGAATTCTATTCAATCAATTCGTAATCCCATTTACAATCATAAAAATCAAAATGCAACACTCAACAAACAACAGTCATTATCAATAACCTTATTATTAAAACCACTTGACATCTATAAAAAAAAGACGTTAACTAATCTCCCTATAAGGATGAAATGAAAAATTCAAAGAAAATAAAAAATAGCACCTTTAATTGGTGGTGGTGGCCTCAAATTCTGAGGATCACCTGCGAGCTATCTTTATGATGATATAAAAAATTAATTGATACAAACACCGTGGGCTGATCAAAAAGCTCACGGTGTTTTTTTTTGGACAAGAAAGATCGTGAAAAATTCACGATCTTTTTTTTTGTTAAAACGACTATAAATAAGCAAAAGGTAAATCCATGTTACTCAATAATTTCCCCAAAAAAGATAAATTCTTAACCTTTACTGAAAATCATAATGTTGTTCCTGTTTGCACAGAGATACTCGCAGACACGGAAACCCCTGTTTCCCTTTTGAAAAAATTCTATAGAAAAAACTCCCCTGTTTTCCTTTTTGAAAGTGTGGAAGGGGGCGAAAGATGGGGGCGATACAGTTTTCTTGGAACATCGGCCAGAGCCCATGTTCAAATTTTTTCACACCATGTTGAAATAAAGACGGATACAACAACAAAAACCATCCCTCATCAGGGCGATCCATTAAACATATTAAAGAATTTTATGAATAAATTTTCCCCGGCAAACATTCCTGAATTACCAAGATTCTGGGGCGGCCTTGTCGGATATTTAACCTATGAAATGGTTTCTTTTTTTGAAAATATCCCCAATAATTTACCAAAAACTTCCCCTATTGCGCATTTTATTTTGCCTGATGAGATCATTATTTTCGATAATATCAAAAACACATTGCTTTGCGTGGTTGTCGCTTTTTTAGATGACTGGGAAGATAAAAGCCAGACCTTTGACCATGCTCAAACAAAAATAATTGCAATGCTTGAAAAAATAAAAGATGACATCCCGGCAATTGATGATACTTTTCAAAGCCGTTCATCTCTAACGCCTGTTTATGACGATAATGACTATAGAAACAAGGTACAAAAAACCAAAGAATATATCCATGCCGGTGATATAATTCAGACGGTTATATCCCAGCCTTTTACGTGCAGCGCACCAAAAGAGCTTACCCAACTGTACCGGGCACAACGATATATCAATCCATCGCCGTATCTTTTTTTCATGCATTATAATGAGGTTGCGCTTGTGGGATCTTCACCTGAAGTTATGGTACGTCTGGAAAATGGTATGGCAACGGTCAGGCCCATAGCAGGTACAAGGCCAAGGGGAAAAACTGAACAGGAAGACAGGAGGCTTGCAGATGAGCTTTTATCTGATGAAAAAGAACGCTCAGAGCATCTTATGCTGGTTGATCTTGGCCGTAATGATCTGGGAAGAGTTGCTGAAACAGGAACTGTTCAGGTGACGGATATGATGATCGTTGAAAGATATTCCCATGTCATGCACCTTGTTTCAAATATCAATTGCGATCTTTTAAAAGGACAAGACGCATGGGACCTTATCCGGGCGACATTTCCCGCAGGGACGCTGTCCGGCGCTCCAAAAGTGCGGGCAATGGAAATAATCGCTGAACTTGAGAAAAAACCAAGAGGTCCATATGGTGGAGCCGTCGGGTATATTTCCTTTAATGGGAACATGGATCTTGCCATTACCATAAGAACTGCAGTTATTGAAGGGGACAAACTGACAATAAGGGCAGGAGCCGGTATTGTAGCAGATTCTGATCCTGAAAAAGAACGAATTGAAACCATGGACAAAGCAAAAGCCATTGAAAGAGCATTAAACCTCTTAAGTCAAAAAGGAGAAAAGCCATGATTGCAATGATAGACAATTATGATTCGTTTACCTATAACCTGGTTCAATATCTGAAAATGCTGGGTGCCGATGTTCTGGTATTTCGGAACAACCAATGCACAATAGATGATATCACTTTAAAGAATCCTGCAGGCATCGTTATTTCTCCAGGACCGGGACGTCCTGAGGGTGCGGGCCAAACACTTTCTGTGATTAAAAATTTTTCTGGGAAAAAACCTGTTTTAGGCATCTGCTTAGGTCATCAAAGTATTGCCGCCGCCTTTGGCGGGAAAATAATAGGGGCAAAAAAAATAATGCATGGAAAAACATCAATGGTAACTGCCGATGGCAAGCACATCTACAATGGAATTAAAAAACCTTTCCAGGCCATGCGTTACCACTCTTTAGCCGTTTGCAAAAAGACCCTTCCGGATTGCTTTAAAATTACCTCACAAACAGATGACGGTGAAATCATGGGGTTAAGACACAAAACCCATCCAACACAAGGGATGCAGTTTCACCCTGAATCCATAATGACACCCATTGGCAAAAGACTGCTTAGAAATTTTTTAAAAAGCACTGGGGACATATAAATCGGTAAATCGGGGTCAGGAAAGCCTGACCCCAAATAAAAACCAAATAAATAAAGGAAAAACATAATGTTTCGCGAAAATTTAATAAAAATTATCAAGGGCCAAAATTTGAATGATTCTGAAATGTCTCAAATGATATTGGATATTTTTTCAGGTGATATTACCAATGCTCAAATCGGTGCTTTTATGGCAGCCCTGGCTGCAAAGGGTGAAACCTTTGAAGAACTGGCTGGAGCCGCCCGTGCAATGAGAAAAAAAGCTGTAAAAATACAAGTATCTTCTCCTGTTGTTGTGGACACCTGTGGAACGGGAGGAGATGGTTCAAATACATTTAATATTTCAACCACAACCGCGTTTGTAGTGGCCGGCTGTGATGTTATTGTTGCAAAACATGGGAACAGAAGTGTTTCAAGCAAATGCGGCAGTGCCGATGTTCTCGAAGCTTTAAGTATAAACCTTAACACGGATCCTGAAATTGTGGAGGAAGCCATTGAAGAAGTCGGAATCGGTTTTCTTTTTGCACCTAAATATCATGGGGC
>JABIYQ010000142.1 GCA_018702715.1 Desulfobacula sp.
AAATAATCGCTGCATGAGTCTATATGCTTTTACGTTAGGAAGGGTGTATTTTAATTCATTTAAAAAGGGCACAATATTAATTCTTTATCTTTTGATCATTGTCAGAGAACTGACTTGAAGCTATCAGAAACCAAAAATTATGTCAAAAGGCTTAAGCCACTTTTCTTAGTGATCCTCCCATGGTATTGGGGACGAATAGCTGAGATTCTAATATTAAAATCATTTTTTAATTGAAGTACTATCGTTTATAGATATCATTAGAGACGAGTCAAATCAAATAAATCACTGAACGCTTCTTTCACCAGTCAGGGCTTTTCGAATATTTCCCAAATACCATAAGTCTTGTAATCAGTAGCAATATTTATTCTTTGTGTAAAAAAATATTCAATTCAAAGGAAGCGTATTAAAGGTTATGAAACCTGTTGTTCCGGACCTGTAACTTTTTTGTAACCTGGTTTGTGGTATTGCAGTAATAAATAAAAAAAGATTTGTTTGTTTTTGTAAAAAACACTCATTTTAAAACCGCTTTCACCGGCACCTCCTTTATTAAAATTCGGGTGCTTTTTACAAAATAATAAAACAAAATGGGGTCATTCGCAAATGACAAAATCAGGACAAACATTTTAATTTTTTAAGCCAAGGAGGCATTTTTAGATGAAACTCGACAGAAGAGACTTTATCAAAATTTCCGGAGCCACTGCTGCCGGAGTTGCAGTCAGTGGACTGGGATTTGACCTAACACCTGTCAAATCCCATGCCACCCTGCTGAAAACGCAGTATGCCAAGGAAAGTACTACCATCTGCTGCTATTGTGCAGTCGGATGCGGTGCAATAGTTCACACCAGCAAGAGGGGTGACGGCAGGGTAATCAACATTGAAGGTGATCCGGATCATGTTATCAACCAGGGATCACTGTGCTCTAAGGGTTCAGCCATTAAGCAGCTCACTGAAAATGAAAATCGTCTGACCGAGCCCATGTACCGGGCACCCTACTCAGACAAATGGGAGACTGTTTCCTGGGACTGGGCGCTTGGAAAAATTGCCAGCAGGGTGAAAAACACCCGGGATTCGGAATTTGAAAAAACCAATGCCAAAGGGCAAATCGTCAACAGGACAACCTCCATTGCCTCTGTGGGATCTGCTGCCCTGGATAATGAAGAATGCTGGATTTACCAGACCTTGATGCGGTCACTTGGACTTGTCTATATCGAACATCAGGCCAGGATCTGACATAGTGCAACTGTAGCGGCTCTGGCAGAGTCGTTTGGACGCGGTGCTATGACAAACCACTGGATTGATATTAAAAACAGTGATTGTATTCTTATCATGGGCAGCAATGCTGCCGAAAATCATCCTATTTCTTTTAAATATGTCACCCAGGCCATGGAAAAAGGGGCCAAACTCATCAGTGTGGACCCGAGATATACAAGGACCTCTTCCAAGGCAGATATTTATGCAGCCTTAAGATCCGGTACTGATATCGCTTTTCTCGGCGGCATGATTAAATACATATTAGACAACAATCTTTACAATGAAGAATACACGGCAGCCTATACCAATGCACCTTTTATTGTTGGAAAATCTTATGAATTCAAAGACGGACTTTTCTCCGGATATAAAAAAGGAGGAGAGGGTCCGGCTTTAGGAAGCTATGATAAATCCAAATGGGCGTTTGAAATGGACGATAAAGGGGTTCCAAAATTAGACCGGAGCCTTAAACACAAACAATCTGTATTTCAGCTAATGAAGACCCATTACAGCCGCTATGATCTTGATACGGTTTCCAAAGTGACCGGTACCCCGCAAGCAGAGCTTTTAGAAGTTTATAAAACATATGCTGCCAGCGGAGCCGCAGGAAAGGCCGGAACCATCATGTATGCCATGGGCTGGACCCAGCACACAGTAGGTACGCAGATCATTCGTTCCATGGCCATGATCCAGCTGCTTCTCGGTAATATGGGCGTTGCCGGCGGCGGTGTAAATGCATTAAGGGGTGAATCCAATGTCCAGGGTTCCACCGACCACTGCCTGTTATGGCATATCTGGCCGGGCTACCTTAAAACACCACGGGCGTCCAATAACAGTCTTGAGGCCTATAATACCAAATGGACACCCAAAACCAATGATCCCTTATCAGCCAACTGGTGGGGTAATTATCCAAAATATTCTGTCAGCATGCTGAAATCATTCTTTGGAGAGGCCGGGAATAAATCCAACCAGTTCGGTTATAACTGGCTGCCAAAAGTGGATGACGGCAAAGGCTATTCCTGGTTTGATATCTTTGATGCCATGTACAAAAAAGACATCAAAGGCTTTTTTGCCTGGGGCCAGAATCCGGCCTGCTCCGGTTCCAATGCATCCAAGGTTAGAAAAGCCATGGAAAACCTTGACTGGATGGTCAATGTCAATCTTTTTGACAATGAAACCGGCTCATTCTGGAAAGGCCCGAGTACAGATTCGTCCAAAATCAAGACTGAAGTTTTTATGCTGCCGGCTGCGGTTTCAGTTGAGAAAGAAGGTTCCATAACCAATTCAGGCCGGTGGATGCAGTGGCGGTACCAGGGTCCCAAACCTCTGGGTAACAGCCGGCCTGACGGCGATATCATCATGGAACTTGGCCATCGTATCAAGAAAGAATACGAAAAAAGAGGCGTTTTTTCAGAGCCCATTGTTAATTTAAAATGGGATTATGAAACCAATGGCGCATACGATCCCCATAAGGCTGCCAAAGAAATCAATGGATATTTTACAAAAGATGTTAAAGTAAAAGGCAAGCTTTGTAAAAAAGGGACTCTGGTACCAAGTTTTGCTTGGCTCCAGGCAGACGGATCGACTTCTTCAGGTAACTGGCTCTATTGCAACTCCTACACGGAAAAAGGAAATATGTCTGCAAGGAGAAGCAACAAGGACGCCCCCAACAATATCGGGCTTTATCCTGAATTTGCATGGTGCTGGCCGGTTAACCGCCGAATTATCTACAACAGGGCTTCGGTTGATCCCAAAGGACGTCCCTGGGATAAAAAAGACTGGGTCATTAAATTTGCCGGTGATGAAAAAGACGGCAAATATGTTTCTAAAAAATGGATTGGGGATGTACCTGACGGTGGCTGGTATCCGCTTCAGAATCCAGACGGGACAAAGCGTGCTGATGCGAAACAACCGTTTATCATGAGAAAACACGGCCATGCACAGATTTTTGGTCCCGGGCGGGCTGACGGCCCCTTCCCAGAGCATTATGAGCCACTTGAATGTCCGGTTGAAAAAAATCTTTTCAGTTCCCAGAGAGTCAATCCAACGGCAGTGGTGTATGACACCAAGGCAGATGCCCATGCTACCTGCGATCCGAGATTCCCGTTTGTGGGAACTACCTATCGTGTAACAGAGCATTGGCAGACGGGTCTTATGACCCGGCCCCAGGAATGGCTTATGGAAATGCAGCCCAATGTCTTTGTTGAAATGAGTGAGGAACTGGCAAAGCTTCGCGGAATTAAAAACGGTGAACGGGTGAATGTTTCAAGTGCCAGGGCAGCCCTTGAATGTACCGCTGTTGTAACAAAACGATTTAAACCGTTTAAGATTGGATATGCGACAGTCCATCAGGTAGGGATTCCCTGGCATTACGGCTGGCGCTGGCCATCCACCGGGACAGAAGAAAGTGCCAACCTTCTGACACCGCCGGCGGGTGATCCTAACACCAGAATCCCTGAAACCAAGGCCTTTATGGTCAATGTGACAAAGCTTTAAAGGAGGTGATGACAACATGTCTAAATCAATTTTTATAGATACCACTATTTGTACCGCCTGCAGAGGATGCCAGGTTGCATGCAAGCAATGGCATGACCTGCCTGCTGAAAAAACAATAAACATAGGGAGTTATCAAAACCCGCAGGATCTTTCCTCTTTCACCTATAAGCTTGTCAGGATGAATGAAGAAATGGTGAATAACCGTCTTGAATGGCTGTTTTTCCCGGATCAGTGCCGGCATTGTGTTGATGCCCCCTGCCTTGAAACTGCATTTGATGAGACTGCAATCTATCGTGATCCTGCAACAGGCGCTGTTCTATATACCCAAAACAGTAAAAACCTTGATGCAGATGAAATCATTGGATCATGCCCCTACAACATACCAAGGAAGGCAGCAGATGGCGTCCTTGCCAAATGTGACATGTGTAATGATAGGATTCATAACGGACTCAGTCCTGCCTGTGTCACTGCCTGCCCAGCAGGTGCCATGGCCTTTGGAGACAGAGATTCAATGCTGTCCTTTGCCAGGGAAAGGCTTTCAAAGGTTAAGCAAAAATTTCCAAACGCCATGCTGCTGGACCCTGATGCGGTAAATGTTATTTATCTTGTCGGCCATGATCCAAAGCTCTATGCGGATTATGCAGTGGCTGGTATAAACCGGGGCGGTTTAAGCCGCAGTGTTGCCCTTCGAAAAATGATGGGCCCTTTTGCTAAAATGATGCGGGTATAACCCATAAAATCTGTCTGCCCGGGGAGTTGCATCCCCGGGCAGACATTCCAAGGATAAGGATATGATAACGATAGAACAATTGAAACAATCTTCTGATTTGATCAAAAAAAACAGACCCGCTTACCAGCTGATTCTTGATTTTTACGCCCGGATTTTTCTGGCCCAGGAACAAAGCAAACAGACTATCGAGTGCCGCCCTGTTATAATTGAGCCTGACCTGCTTAAAATTAAACAAAAATATGAAATGCCGTTAATTGATCAATCTGAGTTTACAATTGATAACAAATCGGCTGAACATCTGTTTAATACCATCTGTGACCTGGCCTATGAGTTTGCACCAAAACTGTCATCAAATGCCCAATTCTTAAAAAAGACTGCCAAGACTGAATCCTTCAACCTGGAAACGCTTTTTTCAGCTATCCTCAATAATCAGGATTCAACACTGCGTGATCTTGCCAGGCTTTTAAATATCCCGGAACATGAACTTGTCTTTTTCGGTTATGCCAGCATTGCCCCGAGCCTTCGGATCTGTTCGGAACAGCTTGAAGCCTACCTTATTGATATGCCGGATTTAAAAAAAGGATACTGCCCTGTCTGCGGCAATCATCCGGATATGGCCTTTCTGGACAAGGATGGACACCGGCATTTAAAATGCTGTTTCTGCGCTCATGAGTGGTTAGTTAAAAGAATGGGATGCGTTTTTTGTGATAACAATGACAAAGATTACCAACAGTATTTTTTCAGTGATGAAGAAAAGGAATACCGGGTACACCTGTGCGATAATTGCCACAATTATATTAAATTGGTTGATTTAAGACAAATTGACCGTGCCTTTTATCCAAAACTTGAACAGATCACAACCCTTCATCTTGATATAAAAGCCAAAGAGAAAGGATATACCAATGCAGGCACACTTGCCAACGATGTGTCATTATAAAAAAGGAACGATTCGATTTATCCATGTATCAGATATTAATATCCGCCCGGATCTGGGAATGATAGTAAAAGAGTTAGAAAAACTTTAGGATATAACCTGTTTATCACGGATGTTATCGGGATTTAATTCTATTATAAATATTAACGGTCTGCTCCTCAGGCCGGATTCCCAGTTCCTTCTCTAATATTGACCGGCACTCAAAAAAAACATCCAGGGCCTTTTTTTTCTGACCCGAATCCGCATATAGAATCATCAGATTTTGATAGGCTTCTTCAAAACAGGGATCAAAACTAAGAATAAGATTCCAGGTTTTCACGGCGTTGTCAATCTGGTCCTTTTCTTCATGGAGCATTGCTTTTTTTTGCAAAAGCTCAAAAAATCGCGTCTTAAAAAGATCCCTTTTCCGGGAAATCCATTCCATATACGGTTCTTCTGCAAAATAATCTCCCTTATAAATGTCCACGGCTTTCTCATACCATTCAAGTGCAGTCTCAAATAGTAACTTTTTTTCATTTTCCACTGCTCTGGCACTAAATGTAATAAACTCATCTGAGTCAAGAGTGACAAGTTCAGGGTCAAGGGATATTAATCCGGCCTTCTGGATGATATACGAATATCCGAATTCTTTTTTAGGGTCCGGTTCAATGGCTTTACGCAGACGATGAAGGTTGATCTTAAAATTCTTATCCCCTGCTTTTGCCGTGGCCCTGGGCCATAAATCATCAATCAGGATTTCCTTTGGTATATCTGTTGATCCGTGAAGTACAATAGATTTGAGCAAAAGTACGGGTTTTACCCCTTCAAATACCTTGCTGTCTAAAACCTGATGTCTGCAAAAAATATTAAATCGTCCCAGGGTTTCAATCCTGATGCACGGTAAAAGCCTTTTATAAACAGGCCGCAGCATTTCGATAAATTTATTTTTTTCTTTTTTCCTGCCCGAAGCCAGCACCCAATCCATTTGCCTGACCACCTGTTTTGGATCACACCGGTCAATCAGAGAAAATACGTAAGATTCAAACGGCTTAATTTTATTATGCGCTGACATTAAAAGCAGGGACTTGATCAGCATGCTCTCGCTGATCAAGGGGAAGAATCTATAGGCTTCAGGAAAGGCTTTTTCAAGCCCCTGGGTGAAATAGTCAAATGCAACTGAAGTTTCATGTAATTCCCAGGAGATCAACCCCAGTGTAAAACAGGTTTCAGTACTGCTAAGATCAGATGAAATCTGTTCAAAATATTCAAGGACCGGCACCAAAGTGTTTCTGGCTTTTACGAAATCATTGTTCCCAAAAAAAATCAGCCCTTGCAGAAGTTGAGCCAGAAAATGATGGATATCCCCTTTTTTTGCCTGATTCAGTTCTTTTAATGCTTTTTTG
>JABIYQ010000141.1 GCA_018702715.1 Desulfobacula sp.
CCTCCAGAAAAGTTATTTTTAAGAGGTAATATAACACGGAAGGGGGAAATTACAAGATTACAATTTGGTTATGTGGTGATTATAAGCGGTTTTGACTTATATTTTAAAAAGTTTACATAATATATATTATCAGACATTAACAAAATATGTACATCTCACCCTAAAGAAGTTTACGCAGGAATAATTACAAAATTACAACTGGGATAATAATGGACGGTTTAAAATTTAAAAAAATTATATTGTTAAAACATCCCCATTGTTTTATATTTGTAGACTTTGTGAGTTTTGTTTATGTAATGGATAATAATGACAGAAAAAAACACCGGACATATTTATACTGTTTCTAAATTAACAAGGGAAATTAAATCTCTTTTAGAAGAAACCTATCCGTTTATCTGGGTAACAGGTGAAATTTCCAACTATTCGGTTCCGTTCTCGGGCCATTCCTATTTCACTATAAAAGATCACAAAGCAGTTATAAGCGCAGTGATGTTTAAAAATCAAAAACGAAACTTAAGATTTAATCTTGAAAACGGTATGAAAATTGTCGGTATGGCTAGGCTCTCCTTATATGAACCCAGGGGATCTTACCAGCTCATTTTTGAACATTTGGAGCCGGAAGGTGCAGGCTCAATGCAGGTGGCTTTTGAGCAGCTTAAAACTAAATTAGCAGATAAAGGCTTTTTTGACGATTCCTGTAAAAAACCGATTCCATTTTTCCCATCCATCATCAGTATTATTTCTTCAGGGACCGGGGCTGCGGTCCGGGATATTATCAATGTTGCCAAACGGCGTTTTCCAAACTGCAGTATTGACATCATTCCGGTCAAAGTTCAGGGGAATGGATCGGAGAATGAGATTAGTGATGCTATAACCCTTGTTAATAAACGTTTAAAATCTGATTTAATTATTCTTGCACGGGGCGGCGGTTCTCTGGAAGATCTAAGTGCATTTAATTCAGAGGCGGTTGCAACCGCTATTTTTAAATCAGTCATACCTATTATTACCGGAGTAGGACATGAGACGGATTTTACAATTGCTGATTTTGTTGCGGATCTAAGAGCACCCACACCATCAGCTGCAGCAGAACTTGCCCTGCCTGATAAAAATCATCTTGTTCAAAGGATTTCAAATTTACAGGAAAGTTTGAATCAATCGTTAAAAAAGAAAATCCATAGCCTGAACCAGAGCGTTCTGGATTTAACTTCAAGATTAAAAAGTCCTGACTCTGTTGTACACGATTTTAGATTCAGGCTTGAGGATTATGAATCAAGACTCATCAACATGATGAAACACTATATACATTATAATAAGGATAAATGTCTCTGGTTGTCAAAACTCCTTTACACAAAAAAGCCTGAAAAACAAATTTCAGATCAGCGGCAATACGTAAAAACACTTTCTAAATCTTTAATCGATAATTTTCAAAAAAATTTTCAAGAGATGAGATCAATTTATATTGAACTTAATTCTAAATTGCAGGCGCTTAATCCGGAAGCGGTTTTAAAAAGAGGATACAGTATTTCAAGGTTTGTTACAGATAAACGAGTGATTAGAAATTCTATTGAGACAAAAAAAAATGATCAAATAGAGATTGTTCTTTCAAAGGGACGATTGATTACAAGGGTGGAAAAAATAAATGGTTAAAAAAAAAACATTTGAAACATCTTTAAAAGAGCTTGAAGAGATTGTCAGGCAGATGGAATCCGGGGATCTTTGCCTTGAAGATGCAGTTAAAAAATATGAATCTGGGATGAAACAATCTAAATATTGTCTAGACCTTTTGGATAAGACCGAGAAAAAGATTTCTCTGATTACAAATGACAAGGCCGGGAACCTTAAAAAACTACCATTTGAAGATAAATAATATGAATTTTAATCTGTCAGAATATTTAACTGAAAAACAAAATCTTGTTAACCAGTATCTGAAACTTATTCTTCAGCAATATGATAAAAGACATGAACTTATTATGGCCATGGAACATTCTCTTATGGCCAGAGGAAAAAGATTGCGGCCCATCCTGGCAATGGCAGCCGCACAGGCTTGTGGAAAAGATTTTTTAATCGCCCTGCCCGCCTGTTGCGCCATTGAAATGGTGCATACTTATTCCTTGATTCATGATGATTTACCGGCTATGGATAATGATGACTTAAGGCGCGGACTGCCGACTTGCCACAAGAAATTTTCCGAAGCTACTGCAATACTTGCAGGAGATGCATTATTGACACACGCATTTAATATTGTTTCTGATCCTCAACAAATTTTTAATCTATATCCTGACGGTCAAACAAGGATTAAATTGATTTCCAAACTTTCAAAGGCAGCCGGTATTCAAGGGATGGTTCAAGGGCAAATGC
>JABIYQ010000332.1 GCA_018702715.1 Desulfobacula sp.
TCGCGCAATTCCTGGAATAACTGGAACAATGGTTACAGGGGCAGCCGGCCTTATTTTGGCAAAACACAAAAAGGCTCTCAAAAATATGGTACATCCGGCACCGTACTGAAACAATCACCAAAATTTCAAAGTTCAAATTTTGCAAAAAGCGGAGGGCTCAAATCCCAGGCATCTTCTGTCAGGGGCGCTGGGGCAAATCTTCGCGGCGGTGGTCCGAAAAGTAAAGGTAAATAGAACAATTCTAAGGAGGAAGGAATGGATATAGCTGTAACTCTCACAGGGCTTGGTCAAGGATTTACCTATGTCATCGTGGGCATCTTTTTTATCTGGCTTGTGAAAAAAGTGGATGACTGGCGGACCAAAGACTTTGATGATGATGTTCATATCGATGATGGGAATATTGCTGTGGGCCTGAGAAGGGCAGGGCTTTATCTTGGTATTGCTATTGCATTGTCCGGGGCCATGGGCGGATCCTCAAAAGGATTTTTCCTTGATGTAATCCAATTGCTGGTTGACGGGCTTATTATCACTGGATTTATGTTTTCATCCCGGTCCATAAATGATTTTATCATGCTGGGCAATATCAGTAATGATAAAGAATGTGTTAAGGAATTTACGCAGCCCGATGGCAGTAAGCGTATAGGTAACACAGCTGTTGGTATGGTTGAAGCAGGGATGTATGTTGCTACGGGATTCATTCTTAACGGGTCTATTTCAGGAACCGATGGCACTTTTTTCCAGGGTATTGCCAGTGCCATTCTCTTTTTTGTCCTGGGTCAACTGGCGCTGTTGCTTTTTGGATTTCTTTATGAGCTGATAACACCCTTTAATGTTAGAAATGAGATAAAAGATAATAACCTTGCCGCGGGTATAGGGCTTGGCGGTATCCTGATAGCGCTTGGCATTATTCTCATGTCAAGTATTTCAGGGCCGTTTACAGGGTGGACCAATGATATAGCAAGCTTTGGCATCTATACTGTTTTTGGAATTGTTATGCTGCTGATTGCAAGAGTAGTTGTTGACAGGCTTCTTTTGCCAACGACCAATATTGCTACGGAAGTCAAGGAAGACCGGAATGTAGCAGCCCTTATCGTTGTGGTAAGTGCTGTTAATGCGGTTGCGATTATCATAGCCTTCTCCATGTAATCTGATGACAAAAACAAGTCCCCGGTTCAACTTTGCATCATTGCTGCTGTGTGCCTGTATGTTTGCAAGCGGTGCCTGCGGTATTATCCTTGAGTATATACAGGCAAGCCTTGCATCCATGATATTAGGCAATTCCTTTGAACAATGGGCAATGGTCATAGGGCTCATGCTGTTCTGGATGGGATTTGGCAGCCTGATCCAGGCACAGATTCCGAAAAAATATCTAATTTACGCTTTTATAGCAGTCGAAACAGGGCTTGCACTTGTGGGAGGGTTTTCTCCCACCCTGACCTACATATCCTATGGTTATACCGCCCATTACGTCCTGGTTCTTTATTTTTTTGTCAGTTTTATCGGCATCATGATCGGACTTGAAATTCCTGTTATTATCAGGATCAACAATGACTTTAGCAAAGAATTGTCCACCAACCTTGGAAACATTTTGAGCGCTGATTACCTTGGCAGTCTCATCGGATCATTCATCTTTGTATTTATTTTTCTAAGATTTACACCTATCACGGAAGCCGCTTTTTTGACGGCCGGAGCTAATTTTTTTCTGGCCTTTGTCACCTTTATTTATTTTTCAAAAAAGAGATTGTTAAAAACAGGAATCCTAATACCTGCTGTCATGATAATTACAGTTTGTGCAATATCATACGGATATCTCAATAACCGGCAATGGAACATAAAGATTGAACAGCCCCTTTACGATGATCCCATTATTTTAAGCAAAACCACCCAATACCAGCACATTGCCATTACACATTACAAACCCTTTGATGAGGTCCGGCTTTTTTTAAACGGGAATCTGCAATTTTCCAGCACTGATGAACAACGGTACCATGAACCCATGGTGCATCCTGTCATGAATATTGCACTGATCAAAAAAAAGGTGCTAATTCTAGGTGGCGGGGATGGATGTGCCTTAAGAGAGGTTTTAAAATATAAAGAAGTAGAACAAGTGCTTCTGGTGGACCTGGACCCTGAAATGACAAATTTAGCCAAAACCCATCCTGTTTTAAAGAAAATTAATCAGGACGCCTTTAAGGATGCACGTCTTGTAATAGTTTCAGGGAGCGGGATTACCCAGGGGATCAAAAGAAATCTTTATCTTGAAACCGATAAAAAAAAGCATCCCGTTAAAAAAGCTGAACCTTATAAACTTGCTGATGTAAACGTCATGAATATTGATGCAGATAAATTTTTAGGTGTTGTTTCAGGTTTCTGGGATGTAATTATTATTGACATGCCTGATCCTTCCACACCGGAGTTGAGCAAACTTTATTCCAGAGAGTTTTATAAAAAAGTAAAACAGCACTTGTCACAACATGGATTGGTTGTTGTCCAGGCAACTTCTCCCTATCTTGCCAAAGAAAGCTTTCTTTGTATCGGTCGTACCCTGGAAAACGCTGCATTCGAAATTCTTCCTTTTCATGAGAATGTACCCAGTTTCGGGGACTGGGGATGGTATCTTGCCTGGCACCCAAATGTGACAAAGGCAAAGATCCTGGATAGAATTGAGAAGCTAACAATTGATGTGCCGACACGTTTTCTCACACCTGAAGTTTTCAAAAGCGAGCTTATATTTGGTAAAGATGCACTTGCTACAACAAACAAGCAGGTTAACACCATACTTTATCCAGTTCTGTTAAGTTTATACAACCATGAATCCTGGCTGCTTGACTAAATAGTACTCCATCGAAACCTCATTTTGAGCCAAGACAGGCTACCAGAATTTTATTTTCTCATCTGCATATCTTACCTTAATCCCGTGCTTTTCTTTTTGGACTGAAATTACCCTGTTTTACAACGGTATCACGAATCCAAAGTGCATACGGCCATGAATCTTGTCCAATGAGAGGCACATACTGGTTTATTCTCTTTTTATTTATAATAATGTATGTTTTAATAAATTTTTTGTTTTTATATTGATCTTATTTATATTGAATTAGGGTTTAAATTGCATAAGTACTATATTGGATTATTAAAGATATCATTTTGTAACAGATTTAAAAGCAGGGTAAAGGTTTAAGAACATGATATTGTTAGATTCATTTCCCATGGAGAAAAAATTATGAGCCAGAAAAGAAAAAAATATAGAGTTATTATTTGTGACCCTCTTGCAAAAATCGGTATTGATATGCTTAAGGATCATTGCATAGTTGATATTCAAAAAGGCCTGACCAAAGATAAACTTCAAAAGGTAATACCGGGTTATGATGCTGCCATTGTGAGAAATACCACTCGATTTCCCAGATCAGTAATTAAGTGTGCAAAGGACCTAAAGGTTATTGGAAGAACCGGAGCAGGAATAGATACCATTAATGTTGAAGCAGCCAAAGAAAAGGGCATTGCTGTTGTTACCTCTTCAAAGGCCAATTCCGTGGCCGTTGCCGAGCATACCTTTGCCTTGATGCTTGGCCTGGTGCGCCATCTGCCCCAGGCCAATAAAAGTCTGAAAGATAACCGGTGGGAAAAAAAAGGCCTTATGGGTACCGGGCTTGCCGGCAAGACATTAGGTCTTGTAGGTTTTGGAAAAATCGCAAGACAGGTAGCCTCCCGCGCACTTGCCTTTGGTATGAATATCCAGGTTTTCCAGAAAAGGGCTACCCCGAAAAAAAATGCTAAATTAGGTGTTACAACCGTGGACTTGAAAACTCTTTTTCGTACTTCGGATTTTATTTCTCTTCATCTTTCAGGGAAACTCGAAAATATAAATTTTGTGGGTACAGAACTGCTTGCCTGCATGAAACCCACGGCCCACATCATTAACACGGCAAGCGGAGCTGTCATGGATGAAGACGCCCTCCTTGATGCATTGAACAAAGGAGCTCTTGCCGGAGCTGCATTGGATGTTTTCAAAGTTGAACCTGCCCTGGACAATCCTTTGGTGGCCCATGAAAATGTTATTGTCTCCCCCCACATAGCCGCCAGCACTGATGATGCCCAGCAGTCCGCAGCCATATCCATTGCAGAGCAGATTCTTGATATCCTTATTGAACCGGAATATGAAAATCCCCTGGGCCTGGCTGTTGTTCCTCTTGACAAGGTTTTTCCCCATGAACTCATCGACCCTCGAAGGGTGGAGAATCTTATTGAAAAAATTAATAATTCAGAGGTCTTCACCAATCCACCCATTGTGGTTCCTTTCAAGGATTACTATGTATTGCTGGACGGTGCCACGCGGTTTTCAGCCTTTACAAAGCTGGGTTACCCCCATATCATTGTTCAGGTTTTAAAGGATCGTAGTAAATTTAAACTGGATACCTGGTTTCATGTTATCCGAAAAATAGATACACAGAAACTATTGGATCTTCTGAATGAACTACCGTTAATCACTATGGTAAAAAGTGATATTAAAACAGTCCAGGCTGAAATGGTGGAACATGGGGGCCTTTGCTATATTCAGACCGTGGATAAAACCATCTATCACATTCAGCCAAAACCCGATGTCAACCATCTGGATGCAATGAACAAACTCACGGAGATCTATATCAATGCAAGTCATGTCACTAGGACCCTTCATGATGACATCGATATCTTGATTAACGAGTTCCCTGATCTGACCGGTGTAGTCGCTTTCCCTGTTTTTAAACTGGATCAGGTGCTCCAGATTACAGATGCCGGCAATGTCATGCCCGCTGGTATAACACGATCCATTATCTCCGGGCGCGTCATGCGTCTGAATGCAGACTTTGAATATCTCAAATCTGACAGAGATATAGATGAAAAAAATAAATGGCTTTATGATCTGGTTATGGAAAAGTTATCCAAAGATCAGACGCGGTATTATGCAGAACCGATCTATCTGATGGATGAATAGTTATTAGCAAAAAAATTATCTGCATCAGGTTCTGCACGGAAAAAATTGTGCACCAAGGAAAATGGATAAATATTCAGACTTTAAAACACTTGCAGCCAATGAAACCTTAAACAGGGATTATAAAATCTTGGTGCGGGATATGGGATCGGATATTTCTATAGTTGCCCCCCACGGAGGTTTAATTGAGCCAAAAACCTCTTTGATCACAAAATTGATTGCCGGTGACACCTTTAATTATTATTGTTTTGAGGGCATTAAGGACAGAAATAACCAGGATCTTCATATAACAAGTCATCGATTTGACGAACCCAAAGCCTTAGACTTGATTTCTTCGTCTGATATTATTATCACTATTCACGCCTGTAAAGACATTGAAGATGCCATCTATGTCGGTGGATGTTTTAAAGAACTTGTCTGCCATATTCAAAATATTTTAGGGAAAGCTAAAATTAAAATTTCAAAACAAAAAAATAAATTTCCCGGGACACATCCTAACAATATCTGTAACAAAGGAAGAAGAAAAAGAGGGGTTCAATTAGAAATTTCAAGAGGACTCAGGGATGATTTTCAAAAAATTTTTTCAATTTCAACTTCCATTAGAAAGATATTACAAACTTTTAAATTTTAAAAAAATTCAAATTGATGCCGGATGATACAGACGAATATAGACTTCAGTGTTAAAAATTCAAAATGAACAGGAAATGATATGACCAGTAATGATATAACAGGTAATGATATAACAGATATTAAAAATTCCCCTCCGCCTTTACGACAGGCTTCAACTATAATTCTTGTAAGGGAAAAAAACAAAGAATTTGAAATTTATCTTTTAAGAAGAAGTACAAAATCAGGATTCATGGGTGGATTGTATGTTTTCCCAGGAGGAGTTGCTGATTCTGAGGATTTTGGTTTTGATTTTTGGGCTCCCTACATTGATATGGAGCACGGCCAAATTGAAAAACAGCTTGGAGGGCAAAACTTCCCTATGGAAAAGATCATGGGGTTCAGTATTGCTGCCATAAGGGAAACCCTTGAGGAAGCAGGCGTTTTTATAGCATCTGGTAAAGGAAAGACAAAAAAAGATATCGAGAATATTTGTACATTCCGATTAAACAGAAATCTTTCAAAATCCTGGTTTAGAACAAAAGTAATGAAAGAAGACTGGACCTTGTCTTTTTCAAGTCTTGGAAAATGGTCACACTGGATTACCCCGAAATTAATGAAAAAAAGATTTGATACACGGTTTTTTATTGTTTTCATGCCTGAAAATCAGACCTGTGTCCCGGATGACATGGAAACCAAGCACGGGATATGGCTCACCCCTCAAAATGCACTTGAACAAAATCTTGATGAAAGGGTCCTCTTGAGCCCTCCGACAGTTGTAACGCTGACCCAGTTGTTAAAGATTAGTAATTTTCAGGAACTGAAACAAGAAATAAAAACCCGTTCCTGGGGTGATCCCATTGCGCCACGTCTTGTGCCAACATCAAATGGCCCGGTCATTATAGAGCCCTGGGATCCTTTGTACGATACAGATGAAAAAATTGATATGTCATATTTATTAGAAAAAGTGCTTCCGGCATGTTCAGATTTTTCAAGGATATGGTGCGATAAAGGCGTCTGGAAACCGGTTGACATATAATTTTTTTTGAGATTAAAAATAAGTAATCCCTTATTCTGGAGTGGCTGTTAAAACACTAGCCCTGACAATCTCTACCTTGCTTTTCAGTTCTGGTAAATGTTTTGAAAGAGTTTCCAGAGTTACGTCATAGGGGTGCCCGATACCAATGGCAGATCCATTTTTTTGGGCCAGGGCGACCAGTTTTTTTAATTGTCCTGCAATATAATCTGTGTTTTGAATATTATCAAGAAAGACATCTCTCCGGGCGAATTTAACCTTTAATAATCTAGCAGATGGTCTGCACTTAGATTCTGCCGAGGTCCTTGAGTCCACAAAGAATAAATTTTCCTTTTTTAAAATGGAAAAAATTTGGTTCATCTGATCTGAACGGGCAGTCAACTTTGATCCCATATGGTTGTTAACTCCATCAATATGGGGGATATCCCGAATGTTCTTTTCCAGCTGATCAATAAGAACGTCAGGAGACATAGATGACAAAATTGCTCCCGGTCCGGGATTAATCTGGGGATATTCAACTGGCTCCATAGGCAGGTGGAGCATCAATTGAGATCCTTTTGCATACAGTTTTTCAGAAATAAACTTTCCAAATGGCGCAAAGGGCAACACTGAAAAGGTGATATTTGAATTTAAATTGCCTAAGGCCAGAGATATTTTTTTATCATACCCGATGTCATCAATAATAATTGCTATTTTAGGGATATGTACTTTTTGGGGTGGTGTTGGTTTTTCTAAAACAGTGTGATCAATATCTTCAAACACTTCATATTTTAGGATGTTTTTAGCTTTTTCTTTTAGGGTATTGATCTTATTTAAGCCCATTTTCTCACTGACTTGCTTTTTTACTGACTTTTCCATCCGGTTTTCCACTCGGGGCGGCTGATTTTGAACCGCAGTTCTTTTTTTCTCTTTATTTTTAGGAGAAAGGAAAATGTCAGCGATCATTGCAATGGTCAGACACACAAAAATAAGAATAGCAATCCCCACAAGTATTTTTTTAAATTCAGTGAGGATGGAGCGTCTTTGGCCTTTTCTACGGTCTTTTTTTTTTCTTGGTGCGATCTTTTTTTTAGTTGCCATTTAGTTTGCTGAAGACTCCATAGCTTATCAGAATATCAAGGGCTCTTTTAACTTGTGCATCTTGTTGAAGCTGGTCTGTGTCAATAAGTCTCTGATGTTTTCTGGTTTGTTTTTTTGATTTTACCGGTTGTTTTGTCATTTCAGGTTTTAAACTGTTTTTTAAATCTTTTTCTTTTATCATTCTGTCAAAGGTGGACACCTTTTTTCCTTTTTTTTCAAGAATCTCATATTCTACTTCGATATCGGGTTCAATCCCTTTGGCCTGTATTGATCTTCCATTGGGAGTATAATATCTGGCTATGGTGTATTTGATTCCAAATTTTTCTTTTAAAGGATGTACTGTTTGGACAGATCCCTTTCCAAAGGACGTTGTCCCTAAAATCAAGGCTCTTGAGTGGTCCTGCAGGGCACCTGCCACAATTTCAGATGCAGAGGCCGATCCGCCATTGATCAGAACTACAACAGGGTATTTGCGGTCTTCATCATTTGCATATGCTTTAAATACCTGGGTATTTTCTTTTTTTCTTCCTTTAATGGATACAATATCTCCTTGGGCAAGAAAAAGATCAGATATTTTAACGGCCTGATCCAGAAGCCCTCCGGGATTATCCCTTAAGTCCATGATAAGACCTTTTAACTCTTTGTCTTGAGACTCTAACTTTTTAAGCTGGGTTTTTATATCATCAAGGGTGCTCATTCTGAAATTAGTAATGCGAAGGTATCCATATCCTGGTTTCAACATTACACTTCTGGCACTTTCCATGGGAATCATATCCCGTTTAAGTGAAAATTTAATGGGTGCCGGCTCATTCTCCCGGATAACAGTGATCAGGACTGTTTTATACCGGGGTCCCCGCATGAGGTTAACAGCTTCCCACAGAGCCATGTCCTTTGTTGATTTATCATCAATTCTGATGATGATATCTCCAGCCTGAATACCGGCATTATAGGCAGGAGTACCTTCAATGGGAGATACCACTGTTAAAATTGACTCTTTCATGGTGATCACAATACCAATTCCGGAAAACTCACCTTTTGTATCATCCTGAAGTTCATCAAATGCCTCGGGAGGCATAAAGCTGGAATGAGGGTCAAGGTTGCCCACCATCCCTTTAATAGCATTATGGATCAATTCCTGGGTATCAACATCATCCACATAGTTTTTTTCCAGTTCTTCCAGAACATCAGTAAACAGCTTTAAAGATTTAAAGGTCTTTTCATTGGCCTGTAAGGTATCTTTAAATCCTGTAATAGATATAAACACACAGACTGCAATCATAATGGAAAAACCAGATTTGACTGCATTATATAGTCTGAATTTCATTTTCATACTCCTTTTTTTAACCATTTCATGGGGTTTAACGCTTTGCCGTGATGCCTGATTTCAAAATGCAGGTAAGTCCCTTTAATTGATCCGGTATCTCCTGCTGTTGCAATAATTTCACCACCTTCAACGGGTTCCCCTTTTAGTTTGAATACATCTTCAACATGGGCATACAGCGTATAGTAGCTACCACCGTGATCTATGACTATTAAATTTCCATAACCTTTCAGCCATTGGGCGAACCTAATCTTTCCTTTAAAAACGGATTTTACAGGTTCGCCTTTTTTCACCTTTATATCAATTCCTTTTCGAAAAGTGAAGGAATTGTAATCTCCGGTTTGTAAAAGACCGAACTTTGAAATGATTTTGCCTGGTGTCGGAATTATCAAACGGCCTTGATAATTTGAGAAAGAATCATCATCAAAAGGCTGTATTGAATTCTTTTGAATATTGTTGACCTTCTTATCCAGCTTCTCTGCCGCCCGGGTCAGGGAGGCAACCATGGCAAGGGATAATTTTTTATTTTTATGAATATCTTTTAAAAGGTTTTTCTTTTTTTTGTTTTCTTTTTTGTTGTATCTTATTTGATCATTTAGTTTTGCCTCAAGAATTATTTTTGCCTGGACTTCTTTTCTCAATTTTAGTTCTATCCTTTCAAGTTTCTCCAGGTCAGAATTCTGATTTTCAAGGATTTGGAAATCAGAATTGATGATCCGTTTCATTGAATTTTGCTGGAGAAAAAAATCAAAGACAGATAAAGGCTGTCCTGCTATGTCAAGTCTACCAATCATATTCATTTTATATAGTGCAATCATCCTTTTGCCTGTATATTTTCGAGTAGCAAGAATTTTTTTTTCTAATTTATCCCGGTCCTGTCCAAACTGTCTTATCTTTTTTTCCAGTAGCGTAACATCTATTGACAGGGTTGCAACTTTTAGACGGGCAATATTCAATCCTTGATCAATTTTATTTAATTCATCCATGATGTCTATTTCTTTTTGGGAAAATGTTTCCACCATTTTTTTTTGGGCTTGAATCCTGGCATGGATATCAGGAGACTTTTCCTGGGCAGCAATGCCGGCAATTGATGATAATAAAAAAAACCATCCTGTAAACAAGGCTATTTGAAAATTTGTTTTAAGGATAAATAACATCCAAACCAACCCAGAAAAGTACTGCTGAAAATAATTAACATGACCATTTTAAAAGACAGAAACTGAATATCAAAATATACATAGAAAGCAAGGCTTTGTGTAATTCCCGATGAAACCATCATATAGGTTATTAAGAGAGCTCCTAGGCCCAGAACCCCGCCCGCA
>JABIYQ010000445.1 GCA_018702715.1 Desulfobacula sp.
ATTCTCACTGGTATCTGTAATTCCTGGAATCAGGGGAATTCTTGGAACAAGCTTTTGTCCGCCCTTTAGATAAAGATCCTGTAAAGCCTTAAAGTTGCTTAAAATCAATTCATTGCCAATACCACAAAATATTTTATGATCACGGGTATCCCATATTTTTAAATCAAAATAAATCATGTCTATATAGGGATAGATAAGGTTTTTGAAATCATGGAGATTAAATTGCCCGCAGGTTTCAATGAGGTTATGGATTCCTTCAGCCTTTAAGGCAATGAGAAGCTGTGATAAAAATTGCATATTCAAACAGGGTTCCCCACCTGAAATAGTCACGCCACCACCTGATGTTTCAAAAAAGGGTCTGTATATTAAAATCTTGTCAACAATTTGCGGGATCGGCATTTTAATACCCACTCGTTCAAGGGCGTTGGACGGGCAGACATCCACACATTCAAAACAAAGGTCACAGATATTTCTGTCAATAAAAAATGGGTTTGCACTGGAAATCGCTTTTTTTCCACAAATATCAATGCATGTATTACATCCAACACATGCATTTGGGTCATAAGAAATTTCAGGCGCCAGGGTTTTGCTTTCGGGGTTGTGGCACCAGACACAGGAAAGGGGGCATCCCTTGAAAAATACAACTGAACGGATTCCAGGTCCGTCATCCAGTGAGTTTGCCTTTATTTCCAAAATCAAAGGCGTGGCCGGTTGGCCATTTGTTTTCATATCGGGTATTCTGCCCGTTCAATCAACTCAATTTGAATGTCCTTGTTCAGGGTTACAAAATATGCATTGTATCCTGAGATTCTGACCATAAGATTTTTATATTCCTCGGGATTTGCCATGGCATCTTTTAACATTTCAGAGCTGACAACATTAAACTGCATCTGCATCCCGCCCTGGTTGAAATAGGATTTTACATAGGAATGCATGGCTTCTACAGTTGCCTCCCTTTTGTCCAGGCTTCCGGGTGTAAGTTTCACGTTAAAGGCAATATTGTTGTCCATGTGTTCAGGATTCAACCGGGCAACATCCATTATGTTATCCAGAAAATTTTTTGATGCGCCCGGACTGGGTGTTAATCCAGGGGTAAATGCCCTTTCGGCAAGCCGGCCTGAAGGAAGTGTCCCGGAAAGGGAGCCATATGCCACATGCTGTGACATGGACCAGAATCCTGCTGTGTACTCTCCACCCCGGCAGTTTTTATGTTGTTTGTAACACTTTTTCACAACACCTGTGACCCTTTTACACATTTCAAGGGCTTTTTCATCCCCGGAGCCAAACCGGGGTATTTTATTTTGTACCATTGCATGAAGGGCCGGGTCATTCTTAAAATCTGAATCAATGGCCTTTTTCAATTCTGGAAAGGATAGGGTTTTCCTTTCAAACACCAATGTCTTGATCACCATGAGCGAGTCTGTGACATCCACAAGCCCGATATTAGATGTACCCGAGGTATTATATTTTGCCCCGCCTTTTACCACATCCTGTCCCTTTTCTATGCACCCGTCAATCATGGCACTTAAAAGAGGGGTAGGACGAAGTTTTTTGTGTGCCTCTCCAAACATATTGTTCAGTTCAGCAGCCTGACTGATGAGAAATTGCTGCTGGATTTCATATGCATTGAAAAAATCTTCAAAAGATTTGAAGTCGCCCTTTTCAACCCGACCTGTTTTGGGACCGGGAGACCATTTCATAAGGGGGTGGCGGCCATTGTTCAATGCCATTTCAAGGGCGGCAACCATGTTCATGAGAATAGAGCCTGTATGGCCAAAATGTTGTCCTGCAATACTGGGTTCAACACATCCTGTGGCTGCCCAGTCATTCATATCTTCTATTGGGTAGCCATGGGGGGATAATGCCCTGACCATTGCCGTATCGCTATGCATGATAGGGGTAGCAGACGTTATGATATTGACTTCGCACAGCCTTTTAAGATAGTTGTCACTGTTTTTTTGAGTATGATACCGGGCATTGATATTGGTATCTCTTACGGGAAGCATTTCTATGGCCTTTAAGAATATAAAGGTCATATCATTTACCCCATCTTCTCCTTTGGGAGTGACACCCCCTAAGGTAATTGCCTGGGTGGAAGCCGCACCGCCAAAAAGGTAATTGGCAATATCGGGCAGAAGCGGTACATGATCGGTTAACCGCATGATCAAACATCCGGCAATATCAATTGCGTGTTTGATATACTTGTTTTTTTCCTGTTCCGTGATCAATTGTTTCATATCTTTTTCAAAATAAGGCTGAAGCAGTTGATCAAGGCGCCCCAGGGAAAGTCCTGTATTTGAATTTTCCATGTGCAGGCCAATCCATGATATCCAGATGGCGTTTATTGCTTCATCAAGGTTTTTGGCAGGTTTTTTGGGTACTTTCTGGCAAATTTTAGAAAGGTTATTCAACTCATTTTTTCTTTGGGGCGCAGATTCGGTTTTTCCAAGCTTTATGGCTTCTTGGCTAAGATTTTGCGCAAAAGTCTCAAGACCTTCAAGGGCAATATTCATTGCGGCAAGTGTTTGTTTTTGTTCATTTGTAAGATCTGTTTTTGCAAGCTCGGTCTGGATATCTTTTTTGATGCCGGTTGTGCCCTTTTCCAGCAAGCGCTTAAAATTGGGGATGGTATGTGAAATACCAACAGATTTCCACACAAAATAGGCCACAAACCGTTCATCTAATTTCTGGCACAAAGGATAATTATAATGGTGACGTACATACTCCCTGAAATTGCGGCGCATCCAGAAAGGAAGAATTTCGTGGTGAAGTATTTTTGCTGTTTTTTGAGTGCATGTAAAAGGGATAAGCGCTCTTTTGTCAAGGGAGTTAAGTTCCCCCCATATCATTGTACCCTGGCCATCGGGAAAAACAGTTACACCCACCAACTTTGAAGAGGTTGTCCCGGCCAGAAGATCATGTTTGCGGATAACCGGTTTTTTGTTTTCCATAAGGTGTTTAAATGCAAGTGCCTGACGCATCTCAGGAAACCATGGCATTTCATGGGTATCTTTTTCAAAACCGTTTGTCCTAAACCACTGGGTCAGGAGTTCTGGACGTTCCGCACAGATTTCAGGAAGGGTGTTAAAGTGGAAATCAAAAAAATCGGCAAGCCTGGGAAAATCTTTGAGACCTAAATCAGACAGATAGGGATCCTCCAGATACTTTACGCCTTTGTCGACACCTGGTTTTCCTTGCATTCGATAGGTTTTGCGGTCTGAAAGTGTTTTGGAAAGATTAGACCGGCAAAGACCATAGTTCTTTTTCCTGTCTTTCACATCTTTTTTATGGGACCGAGCAAGCATTTTCTGGTGAACCTTTCCCATTAAAAGGGAAATGTAAAAATTAAACGCCTGCAAACAGGCCAGATTCCCGTCCAGAACCATTCGATTTTTTAAAATCAGGTTCAACATTTCATTGGGTGTATTTAAGGCCATCTCCTTAAGGGCTTTGTCATCCTGAAACACCAGGGTGACATCAATATCTTTTGGGATATTTTTTTTCACCCTTACCTGCCCGTTTTTAAAAATGATGGCCTGTTCAATGGTTTGAGATTTAAACCCCACGGAAAAATTTATCCACCCATCCCGGCTTTTCATATATTTTTTCAGGGATGGCAAAAGGTTGAACTGGAGGGCCATAAGCCAGAGTGTTCCATGGGTAATTTGATTCAGCATGGGTTTTCTCCTTTTTCATGGGGAGGGATTTTTATGTCTGAACTTTTCTTTTGTGAAGAAAAACACAGGAACCAGAAAACTGCCGTTACAACCAATCCTCCGGGCAGAATGGTTATGCAGGCTGTGATAACATCTGTCTTATCTGCCCACCACCCGACAATGGCCGGTGAGAGCGCATCTCCGAAAAGATGAATGGCAAGAACGGAAAACCCCATGGCAACTGAACGCTGGTCAAATTTTACCGATTCCAAAATGATCAATGTTATCGGAGTCGTGTTGAGGAAAAGAAAGGTCTCTGCAGCCAGAAGCCACAAGAACAATGATGTCCTGCCCTCGGCATTCAGTGCTATGATCAGGAAGGGAATCGATAAAAGGGCTGAAATTGCACAGATTAAAGCAGCTGCCCTGTGGGTATGTTTCCTTAATACATCGGTGAGGATTGCTCCCAGTCCCGTTGCCACGATGCCCGTAATCACCATAGTGCCTCCAAAGATGATGTTGCCGTCTTTAAGGCTGAGCCCTTTGGCACTGACCATAATTTCAGGTACCCATGCTGCCATGGCACCGGTTACGAATGTAAAGGCCGTATACCCGATAATGGCATAAAGGTAAACTCTGTTGTGGATCAGGGTCTTAAAGTTATTTTTAAGCTCAATTAAAAAATCATCTTTATTGGCTCCCAGATCCGGAACAGGCTCTTTAATGTTCCAGACCAGAAGGGCAATGAGCATACCCGGGATACCCACAATGGGAAAGGCCCACTTCCAGCCGATCCATGCATCGATATAGCCTCCGGCCAGATAACCCATGGCTGTTCCCAGGGGCATGGCAATTAAAAAAACGGCCATGGCTCGTCCTTTCCAGGCCTTTGGTGAATAGTCTTCCACAAGACTGCATCCAATACTTGAGCATGCAGCCTCACCAATACCCGAGAGACTTCGGGGAATCAACATGGTCCAAAAACCTCTGGCCAGCCCGGCCGATGCTGTAACCAAAGACCAGAAAAACATGGCTCCACCCAGGATCCTGGGCCGTTTATACTTATCCCCCAACAGACCTGCCAGAGGGCAGGCGATGATATATATCAATCCAAAGATGCTTGCCAGCATTCCCACTTCAAAGTTAGTCAGGTCAAAATCGCGCTTAATAGCAGGAGCTAAAGAATTAAACAGGTACCGGTCCATGTAATTAAACAGATTGCAGATTGTGAGAATTGCTAATCCCCATAGGGCTGTTTTTTTCATTTCCTCTCCTCTTTTCAGATCAATTAAACCCTTACAAAGATAGTAGAATTTTGAAGAACCTGCTTCAATAAAAAAAATTATCTTTGATTTTCGATGGATTTTCTTAACAAAAATAAAGGTTCTATAATAAGCAGACCGATTATAGATAGCAGAGTTCAATAATTTTAAAAAGAAATAAAA
>JABIYQ010000509.1 GCA_018702715.1 Desulfobacula sp.
TCTCCATCAATCCTGTTGGCTAGAAAAACTTTGTTTGGGTTGTCTACTGCATTTTTAACCTGGGTGACAATCTGGCCCATGTTCATTTCAACCACAATAACGGCTTTTGCATTGGCACATTTTTCTTTTACCATATCAGTGGGGAAAGGCCAAAGGGTCTGTAGTTCGAGAACACCGATCTTTATTCCCCTTGCTCGTCTGTTTTTTGCCAGATGAATGGCGGATCTTGCAGAAGAACCATATGAAATCAGTATAAAATCCGCATCATCCAGCCAGTATTCTTTATACATGTTGATTTCGTTGACATTGTTTTCTATCTTATCCACAAGGTGTCGCAGAAGTTCGCTGACAACTTTTGGATTATTGTTAGGAAAACCCCACATATCATGGAAAAGGCCTGTGACATTATATCTGTGTTCCGAGCCAAAATCAGACATGGGCAGTCTGCCATCTTCTCTTGGGAGATATGGATGATAATCCACCCCTTTTTTGACAGAAGTCCTAAGACGTTCCACCACAGGAATTTCTCCGGGTTCAGGAATAATAAATCTTTCGCGCATATGACCGACAACTTCATCAAACAGGAGGATTACAGGGGTTCGATAGGTTTCTGCCATGTTAAAGGCTTCAACCGTTACTTTGAAAATATCCTGATGATTGGATGCAGTGAGTGCGATGATGGAGTGATCTCCATGGGTCCCCCATTTGGCCTGGTTTACGTCTCCCTGGCTTGTGTGGGTCGGATTTCCTGTTGAAGGTCCTCCGCGTTGTACATTGGCAATTACACAGGGGATTTCCGCCATGCAGGCATAACCCAAGGCTTCCTGCTTAAGAGAAAATCCCGGGCCTGAAGTGGCCGTCATTACCTTGTTTCCAGTTAGAGAGGCACCAATGATAGCTCCCATGGATGCAATTTCATCTTCCATCTGGATAAACTTTCCGCCTTTTTGGGGAAGGCGGGAGGCCAGATGTTCCATGATCTCAGTGGATGGGGTGATGGGGTATCCTGCAAAAAAATCTATCCCGGCGTAGATGGCACCTTCCACACAGGCCTCGTTACCCTGGACAAACCTTATATTTTTATTATCTTTCATTTTCCCCTTCCTGATCTTCTATGATTTGTATTGCTAAATCAGGGCATCGAAGCTCGCAGAGTTTACAAGCAATGCAATCTTCAGGTCTTACCGCTTCTACCTTCCCATTTTTATCAAATTCAAGAACGCTTTTGGGACAGAAATGTATGCAGATACCACACCCTTTACACCATTCTTTGTCAATTAAATGTCGGACGTTTTTGCCTTTTCCCATAATATCCTCTTAATAGATAATAACTATCTGTAAATTCAGGCCCTTCATTAAGGGATTTAACTTCTTATGTCAAGGATAACTCATATTTAAAATGGATTGAATTCATTCTTTTTTATTTATAAAAAAAATGCAAGAAAAAAATAAATCATGAGAAGATAGAATGGCTGGTCTGAACAATGGGATAATAATGTATGAACAGCCGGGGAAATATGATAAATAAAACTATTTGGCTTTAATTGAAGATATAAGAGGTCTCAAAAACCTGAGGCTTTAGCAACATATTTAAAAATAAATTAAAAGGTCTCAGGATTGAACTTAAAAACATATAGGATTTCTAACTTGAACAAATTTATATCAATTTACATGGCAATCGCATGAAAAAGTATCCTCTGGTAAGTGTGATCCTACCAACTTATAACCGTGCCTGGACCTTGAAAGATGCTGTTGATTCCGTGCTGATACAGGACTATCCAAGTATAGAATTAATAATCATAGATGATGGTTCAGAGGATAATACACAGGAATTACTTGGGGTATATAAAAATGAAATCACGGTTTTTTATCAGACAAACAAAGGTGTCAGCGCAGCAAGAAACAAAGGAATAAAGGAAAGCAAAGGAGAATTCATTGCTCTGCTGGATTCTGATGATGCCTGGGATAAAAAAAAGATATCCTGCCAAATGGAATTTTTTAAAAACCACCCAGAAGCCCTTATTTGTCAGACTGAAGAGATATGGATAAGAAATGGGAAAAAAGTTAATCCTAAAGTCAAGCACAAGAAACCCTCGGGAATGATATTTGAACAATCATTGCATCTTTGCCTGGTCAGTCCTTCCGCTGTTATGATGAAAAGGCAATTGTTTGAATTGAAAGGATATTTTAATGAAGATTTTATAGTGTGTGAAGATTATGACCTCTGGCTTCGGGTCAGTTCAACCCTGCCTGTTTTTTTGATTGATAAACCCTATACCATAAAAAGGGGAGGGCACAAAGATCAGCTTTCAAATTTTCATTCCCAGGATAAATTTAGAATCCAGTCCTTATCCAAGCTGATAGAATCAGGCAACCTGGCACAGGATCAGACACAAAAGGCAAAACATGTTTTGAAAAAAAAATGTGTCATTTATGGGAATGGATGTATAAAAAGAGGAAGAAAACAAGAGGGCAGTTTTTATTTAGAACTTGCCGGATCGGTTTAAAGACCAAACATCTTTTGTTTGAGGGAAAATTTCTGCATTTTTCAACTGGAGAAGTTCTATTATCTTTTTGTTATCCGCCGGCAAGAAAGGTAATAATCTGAATTTCATCGCCAGGATTCACCTGTTTTTCAAGTTCGCCGGGATATGCGCTTTCATTGTTCAGATAGATTTCAATATAATGGCGCAGGCCCTGTTTTTTATCAAATAGTTCATTTTTCATGCCCGGATGCAGTTTGACAAAATTATTTAACGCCTCGCCAACAGAGTTTCCTTCAACTTCTATTGTTTTTTGGCCATTGGTATGCCGACGATGGGTAACATGTATCTGTATTTTTACACTCATTTTTATTCACCTGGTATTTGTTTTGTTGTATGGGGTCAGGCCTGCATTGTTGACTTTATTGAACTCAATAAAATCAACAATGCAGGCCTGACCCCTATATTAATAGGATATTATATTCTTTAATGCAATGATTTTTTGGCTTTGATATAGCTATATTGTATTCAAATCTTGACAAGGAACCTGCCTTGGATTAAGGTTCCCGGAATAGTTATGATATTAACGTGTTAAGATTAAAAAAGGAATTGAATCTATGGAAGTTAAAAAAAATGATCCTTCCAGTCTGGATAAAAGTGCAAAAGCAAGATTAATTGTTGACATGTTAACACGAATTGTAGTCCACTATGGTTTATGGTTTACTGAAGTCAGGCATCAGATGGGCATGGAAAAGGCCTTGGAAATTCTTGAAAAGGCGACCCAAAAGAGCGTTTCCATCGGGATGAAGAAATTTTCAGATGTCCTGGACTTTCAGCTTGAAGATGGCTTGCCTAAAGCATTGCTGGACATGGAAGACGAAAAAATGCAAGCCCTTATGGATGTTGTGGCAAAAAACTGGCTGGTTAATGACGGCGTGTGGTTTCAGGCAGTTGAATTTGATAATGGAATGAATGACGCAAAGCGATGCAATGATTCCTGCTGGGCCCAATTTTCTCCCTATGAAGCATTTGCGATTAAAAAATTTTTAAAACTGGATGATCAGTGCGGGTTGGAAGGTTTAAAAAAAGCGTTAAATTTTAGAATGTATTCATTAATTAATGAGCAATCTTTTGTTGACGAAGGGCCCCAAAGTTTTGTATTTCAAATGAATGATTGCAGGGTTCAGTCTGCAAGAAAAAGAAAAAAATTGGATGATTATCCCTGTAAATCTGCAGGGCTGGTTGAATATGAATATTTTGCAAGTGCTGTTGATAAAAGAATTAAAACCGAATGTATCGGATGTCCGCCGGATGATCATCCTGAGGAATGGTTTTGTGCATGGCGTTTTACTATGATAAATGAAAATATATGATAAATTAAAATAATGGATAAATAGTTAAGAAGGGGTTTGTATTATGGGAGTAACATCTGACAAGATCCAGGGGTTGAAACAAAAAGAAAAGCACATCATGGGAATGGGCGGTGAAAAAGCGCTTGAAAAACGGCGGGAAAATGGAAAATTAAATGCCAGGGAAAGACTTGATATCCTTTTTGACGAGGGAACCTTCAGGGAATTGGACATGTTTGTCACCCACAGATGCACCAATTTTGGCATGGAAAAAGTGGAGATCCCGGCAGATGGTGTTGTAACAGGGCATGGTAAAGTGGAAGGCAGAGTTGTATTTGCCTATGCCCAGGATTTTACCGCAAGGGCAGGTTCTTTAGGGGAAATGCAGGCAAAAAAAATCTGTAAGGTCATGGATATGGCTTTAAAGGCAGGTGCTCCAATTATCGGCATGAACGACTCTGGGGGTGCAAGAATTCAGGAAGGCATTGATGCCTTGTCAGGATATGGTGAAATTTTCTTTAGGAATTCAGGTGCATCAGGGGTTATTCCTCAAATTTCAGCCATTATGGGGCCTACGGCTGGGGGTGCTGTTTATTCACCGGCCATGACCGATTTTATTTTTATGGTCAAAGAATCCAGCTATATGTTTATTACAGGACCCAATGTTATCAAGGCGGTAACAGGAGAAGAGATTAGTTTTGAAGATCTTGGCGGGGCCATGACCCATAACGAAAAATCAGGTGTGGCCCAGTTTGCCTGTGAGTCTGATGAAGATGCCCTGATGCAGATAAGAACGCTTTTATCCTATCTGCCGTCCAATAATATGGAAGATCCTCCCTTTGTTCCCACCACAGATGATCCCAATCGTATGGATGAATCCCTGGATTCAATCATACCGGATAACCCCAACAGGGCATATGATATCAAGGATGTGATCACCTCCATTGTGGATGACGGCCAGTATTTTGAACCCCATCAATATTATGCTAAAAATATGGTGATCTGTTTTGCAAGGCTCAATGGACGTTCCATAGGCATTATTGCCAACCAGCCGGCACATCTGGCCGGATGCCTGGATATTGATGCCTCTGATAAGGCGACACGGTTTATCCGGTTTTGCGATGCATTTAATATTCCCATGCTCACAATAGCAGATGTCCCGGGATATCTGCCCGGCAGTAACCAGGAGTGGGGAGGCATTATCAGACATGGCGCAAAACTGTTATGGTGTTATTCAGAAGCCACGGTTCCAAAATTATTGTTGATTACAAGAAAAGACTATGGCGGTTCCTATATTGCCATGTGCTCAAGACATCTTGGAGCGGATATGGCTTTTGCGTGGCCCACGGCTGAGATTGCCGTCATGGGTGCCGAAGGTGCTGCCAACATTATCCATGCAAGAGAAATAAAAGGAGCAGATGATCCGGCTGCAAAACGATCAGAAAAAATTGTCGAGTATAACGAGAAATTTTCCAACCCTTATTGTGCTGCCCAAAGAGGTTATGTGGATGCCGTGATTCAACCGTCTCAAACAAGGCCGCGCCTTATTGATGCTCTGGAGGCTATGGCAACAAAAA
>JABIYQ010000200.1 GCA_018702715.1 Desulfobacula sp.
AAAGAGCTTTAAGGATGTCTGGGAAAACTCCCAGGTTTTCAATACCTTGAGAGATTTTAATAATCTTGAAGGCAAATGCGGCATCTGTGAATTTAAACAGGTTTGCGCCGGGTGCCGGGCTCGGGCCTATGAGGCAACGGGCAGTTATCTGGCTCAGGAGCCATTATGTTCCTATAAACCCCAAAAAGCCCAATAAATAATATAGGAAACACTTGATTTTCTATCCTCCTGAACTTTTAAAATACAAAAGTATGCTTGTATAAACAATGTCATAAGATATATTTTTATATAACTAGTGTTTGAACGAAAGCTCACCCATCTACTTCGTTGCTTCAAACTTTTGCAATCCTCATGTACTACAAGTACACTCCGGTTGCAGATGTTCTTACGCCTCGCATATGTGCAACTTTTCATCCAAACACGGGTTTTCGGTCAGGTATTAACTAACTCCTCTTTTATCCTTAATTTAAAACTATATTGACTTATTCCTTAGGTCTTGCTATCTCACAATTAGTCATTTTTCAATTTACTTACTATGCTTGGTAATTTATGAAAAAATGAAACCTATAATTATATCTGTTCTGATCTGTTTACACTGTTGTTATGCTTTGGGCGCGTCACCTCCTGTGAGTAAAGAGAATGACTTGTCCAAGGGAATCGAATTTTTCAAATCCGGACAATTTGAGCAATCCTACGAAATACTTTTAGAAGCCATTGAACATTATCCTCAAAATATTGAATTAAACTTCTATCTGGGCAGATCTGCTTTTGAGACAAAAAATTATGAAATGGCCATCATGGCTTTTGAAAGAATTTTAATCATCTCTCCTCATGAACATCGTATCAGATTAGAAATTGCCAGGGCATTTCAAAAACTTGGAGCATATAATATTGCCCGAAAATACTGTAATGAAGTATTAATGACCAACCCGCCCGACACAGTAAGAAACAATATTCAAAAATTTTTAACTTACATGGAAAAAACTGAAAAAACCCATTTTTTATCCGGCAGACTTATTATGGGTGTCGAGTTGAATAATAATGTCTGGGCATCCCCATCTGCCGATAAGATCAAAACCATCATCGGAGATGTTATCCTAACAGGGCCATCTTCTATAAAAACCAGGGATTGGATCTATAATACCAATCTTGAACTTAATCATAGTTATCAACCTTTTTTTTCAAATTATGCCTGGAAAACAAATGTAATCGCGTATAATGCAATTTATAATGATATCAGTGCGCTTGATATCCTGTATTTTGGTGGGCTGACCGGCCCGGAGTTGATATTGGATAAAAATAAGTTTGGCCTCAGATTTTTATTTAACCAGATTGATCTGGGAGATATCCGGTATATGAACAGTGTCGGTTTTACAACCAAATTTGATCATGTCTTCAATTCCTTTTTTACAACAGGTGCTGGATTAAAATACGAAAAAAAGAAATTTGAGGCAGTGCCCCAACGGGATTCCAATAATTTATCCTTAACCTTTAATATGAATTTTTATTTTAAAAACAACTGGTTTAATCTTGGGTTTACAGCGGAAAATGAGAATGCCACGGACAATGAATTCAGCTACCAAAAATACATTCCAGGCGTGTCCATTAGCCGGAAATTGCCCTTTGGACTGACAGGATCTATTTATTACAAAACTCTTTTTTCCCGTTATGATGATCCTGCGACCCTCTTTAATAAAGATAGAAAAGATCAACAAAATTTCATTGGGGCCAGCCTTGAAAAAAAAATATGGCACTCCTTAAAATCAAACCAAAGTGTTCTATTCCATTTAAATTATCAACACACCCGTTCCTATTCAAATATTGACTTATACGAATATAATATGAACCTTTTACAATTATCACTGATTTATAATTTTTAAAGGTCGCAAAATGAAATTGACTCAATTTAAATTCTGGATGGTCACAATCCTTTGTTTCACCTTTATGATAGTGCCTATAAATCTGGTTTTTGCCGATCAAGAACAACCGGTTGGAAAAGTGATTACAATCCGTGGAAACGTCACAGCAAGGGGCATGGATTCAAATTCAAGAAACCTTTTTTTAAAAGCGCCAATTTTTCTGCATGACACCATTAAAACAAACCAGGGCCGAATCCAGCTCATGTTTAAAGACAATACCCTAATAACTCTGGGCCGAAATACTCAAATGGAAATCACAAAATATGCATGGAAGCCCGGTGACGCCAAATCTGTTATGGAAACCAAAATCCATGAAGGGAGTTTCAGGATTATGGGAGGTGCTATTACTCGCATTGCACCTAATAATTTTAAAACTCACACATCATCAGGCACCATTGGTATTCGTGGTTCGATGTATGCCGGTATCCTACAGGGCTCTTTGTTGACTGTACTTTTCCAGGGGGGAAAAGGCATCTATGTTAAAAACGATGCGGGATATGTGAATATCAGACGTCCGGGATTTGGTACAAAAGTTAAAGGGAATACCCATCCACCTGAAAAACCATCTAAATTTACCTCAAAGGAAATAATCGAGATAGATAATGCCCTGGGGGAAGCACCTGAAAATAAAAATAGGAACAACATTGAAAATAATGAGGATACAGAAGTAGGTCAGTCAGAACCAGAAGACTCTCAAAGTAATAGATCGGA
>JABIYQ010000296.1 GCA_018702715.1 Desulfobacula sp.
CATTTCTGGCACTTGTCATGAGAAGATTGCGCCAGCCATACCTGAGGACTGCCATGAAAAGGCCTAAAAAAACAATATAACCACACTGAAAAATCAGGGTTTTATTGTCAAAAGAGCCCGTACTTAAGGTGTCAACGGCTTTTTTAACAATCTGGGGAATGATAAGTTGCATGACATCCACAACAATCATGCACAAAATACCCAATAGTATTTTATAAAAATTTTTTCTAAAATATGGATAGATCAGTTTCAATTTTTTTAAACTCCAGGCATCAAAATAGACACTCTTTTTTTCATTGCAATGCTTAAACCCTATCTATCATACTTTTAATACTAAATTCAAAATGGAAATCATTGTATTTAAAAATTATTTACACAAAGTATAAATGCTGATACTGAGTTAAATATTAAGGTTTTAAACATTTCAGGTCAGATAATAAACAATTTTACATGGGACTCAGAACTGTAAAATTATTTGTTAGATTCAGGATACAGAATATACAAATGGAACCACTTTCAAAAATAACTAATTTAGCTTTAGATGAAATAACAAATGAGGCTTTTGTGAGTTTACCCCAATTGGCCATAACAGGGTTATTAAACGATTTTCAATATTCTTGGTTAAAAAAATTTAAAATCTCATATAATTATTCAATGTTGGATATTGCCAGAAATTTGTGTAATGGGCATAACAAAGCAGTATTTAAAGCTACTAACTGCAAAAATATTGAAGAAATTAGAAAAAAATTTTCTGTTTACATCAACAAAAGGCATAAAGCAGATGACAGAGTAATCATAAGTTTATCTTTTGATGGGAAACAAATAAATTCAGAATGGGTTGATATAGAACAATATTTGGAATCTAACAATGCAAATTAACTCGGGAATTGGTAAACCCTGAACGTAGAAAAGAAAAGATTCGAACAAGACATAATGAGGCTGATACTATAACTTATGAGGAAAAAGAAAGATCTGTAAAAATATCAAGACCGAATTATGATCCAAAAATTTGGTTTAAAGATCAATATACAAATGATGATCAGAAATTGGTTTGTCAAATGTGTGCTAACGAGATGCCATTCAAACTAAAAGATGGTTCCTACTATTTTGAAGCCGTCCAGGTAAGTGATGATTTCACAAAAGAAAATCATGAATTGTATCTGGCTCTTTGTCCTCTTTGTGCTGCTAAATATAGTTATTTTGTTAAAAAGGATCATACTATAATGAATAACTTTCTTGGCAATGTTAAGTAGACCAAAGAAAACTTTGAGATTCCCATTGAATTAGGGATTAACTGTTCACATTCTATTCGTTTTGTGGAAACCCATTTGCTTGATTTAAAAACCATTCTGGAGAATTAATGGAATGAAAAACGAAATAGAAAATTTAAAAGGACAGTTTTTAGTCTATAAAGCATAAGATGGTACTGTCAAAATAGATGTGCGATTGTCCGATGAAACAGTCTGGCTGACACAAGACCAGATGGCAATGCTGTTTGGAAAAGGAAGAACAACCATAACTGAACATATCGGGAATATTTTTAAAGAGGGGGAACTGAACGAAAAAGTGGTGTGTCGGCTTTTCCGACATACCGCAAAACATGGTGCAATAGAAGGTAAAACTCAAAGCAAGCAAGTCAAATATTACAATCTGGATGTCATTATTTCAGTTGGTTACAGGGTGAAATCACCACAGGGAACAAGGTTCCGCCAGTGGGCGACTAAACGGATTCATGAATACATTGTAAAAGGATTTACAATGGATGATGACCGATTGAAACAGGAAGGAGGAAGATCAAGATATTTTGAAGAACTTCTTCAAAGAATCCGGGATATCAGAAGCAGTGAAAGAAATTTTTACCAGAAAATAACCGATATTTATGCAACCAGCATTGATTATAAAAATGATGCCGTTCTAACCAAAAACTTGATGATTTTCTGCGAGCCAGTGAAAAAGAGCTTCTGACAGATGCCGGGAAAGTCAGTCATAAAAAAGCGGTCGAAAAAGCAATAATTGAATATGAGAAATACAGAAAAGCTGAGGATACAAAATATATCTCTGATTTTGATCGAGAGATAAAAAAGCTTAAAGGTAAAAAATCATGACTTAACAGACAAGTAAAATTCCCATTTCTTCAATTATTCTTGATGAAGATATTTATCCCAGAAAAGGGATTGATCACAGACGTGTGGCTATATTTTCCGAAAACATCAGGGATGGGTTCAGGTTTGATCCCATTGAGGTGGAGCCCTGCCCTGACAGGCCAGGTTGGTATCGCCTGCTTGATGGGGCACACAGATGGACCGGTTATAAATCAACGGGGGTTGAAGAGGTAGAAGCCATCATAAAAGATCTGGATGGAAATGATCCCCTGCTGTATGCTGCAACAAAAGCCATTGGACCAAAACAATTAACTGAAGATGAGGCAAGGGATACTGCCCGGCGTGCATATTCGGGGAACTCAAGTCTCAGTTCTGCAGATATCGGAAAGGCTATTGGCCGGGCAAGGCGAACTGTGGACACTTATATAGCTGATCTTCGTGCTGCAACCCAGATGGGCAGAGACATCAAGATATTTCGCATGAACCGCCTTAGCATCCCTCAGGACAGGATTGCAAAGAGATTGGGGATGATTCAGAGGACAATTCATAACCATTTAGAAAAAATGGCAGCATTGCCAAAACTTCTAAATGCAGATTTAGCCCGAGGCTTCACAGTTGCCCAGGTGGCGCAAAAGCATGGCTGGACAGATCCAATGGCCTGGTCTCTGGCCCTGGAAGGTAAAAATGATCATGACCGATTTAAGGAACTTGGCTGGGGATCCAATACCTGGGATAAGTGGGAATGGAATGATTGTGATAATAGATTTGGGGATGACTGGCCCGGACGTATCCCGGCCCAGCTCATCGCCCATATTCTTCGTTATTTTTCAAAGCCGGATGACCTGATCCTTGATCCCATGGCCGGAGGCGGCGTGACCCCGGATACCTGCCTTGCCCTGGGCCGCAGGTGCTGGGCCTTTGATATGATGGACCGACCGGATACCCGCCCTGAGATCGAACCCTTCACATGGGATATGTCATCTGATCAAGGGCTTTTATGGCCTGTAAGCGCAAAGGGAAAACCCGATCTGATCATCTTTGATCCGCCCTACTTTGATAAAAAAGCTGGTGACTATGATAAAAAAAGCATTTCCGGCTTGTCCCAAAAAGCATACCTTGAATTTCTCGAGGCCTTTTTTATTTTGCTGAAACAAAATGTCAAA